>NZ_CALLZT010000141.1:0-32590 GCF_937858515.1 uncultured Gordonia sp.
TGGCTCTTCATGGACGACAACCAGCGCGTCTACGCCAACCAGCTCGACGTCCCCCCGACCCCCGTAAAGACCGGGTGCCAGGCGGGGGTTCGGGCGGCCCCCCCCACCGACGCCCCCCGCCTGCTCGGCGCCGCCCTCGGTGATCTCGACGCCGCCGTGAAGCAAGTGCAGGCCTTCAAACAACTCAACGCTGAACTGATCGACGCCCTCGACGAGAACCGAAGTGGATAACCGATGGAATCGAAAGGGGCGGGTCTGGTTGGGCTGATCGTGCTGGTCGTCGCGATCCCAGTCCTGCTGATCGGGGCACTGGTCGGTAGCGGAACGATGGACTGCGAAGACACCACTGATACCTCAACCCAAGACAACGCTGGTGGCGGCCTCACGCCGGGTACCAAGAGTTGGCCGATGAAGAAGGGCACCTATCAGGTCACCTCGGGGTTCGGACCTCGCGGCGGCAGCATGCACCAGGGTGTCGACCTCGGTGCCCAAGCTGGGCAACCGGTGTACGCCGCGTTCGCCGGGGTCGTTGACAAGGCCGGCACTGCTAGCGGGTTCGGGCAGTGGATTGTGCTGGCCCACAACATCAACGGCAAACGAGTCGACACCGTGTACGGGCATATGTTCCCGCAGGACTTGCTGGTCAAAGTGGGGCAGAAGGTTGCCGCCGGTCAGCTGATCACCAAGGTCGGTTACAACGGCGAGGTATATCCGCCCGGACCGGGAGGGGCACACCTCCATTTCGAGGTCTGGCCCGGCGGTTGGGGGCAGCAGGCGATCGACCCTGTGCCGTGGCTGGCCGATGCAGTCGAACCCGGCAAGACCACCCCCGCACCCGCAACCCCCGACAAGACCGGGCCGTCCGACGACTCCGCACCGAACGTGGTGACAGTCGCGGACTGGAACAAGGTAGCCGAGTACGAGTCCGGCGGCGACTGGGCGATCAACACCGGAAACGGCTACTACGGCGGCCTCCAGTTCACCCCCAGCACATGGAAGGCGTTCGGCGGCCACAAGTACGCCCCGTCAGCCGACCAAGCCAGCCCCGCCGAACAGATGGAGGTCGCCAACACCACCCTGAAAACTCAGGGCTGGAACGCGTGGCAGTTGACCTCCCGCAAAGCCGGTGTCACCGGCAAGAAACCGGCCCCCGAGGGCACGTTCCTGCGGTCCACCTCAACCTCCGGTGACACCGATTCACCGGTCAAGCAACTTTCCGACACCCGCACCACCGGAACTGGTTCGGTCGGTGCGGTCACCGACGCCCAGGGTCGCCTGGATCTGTCCCAGCCGCTGTCGGCGAGTATCGGCACCGAAAAGAACCTGCAAACCAACGCTGTTCGGCTGGCTCGTGCTGTGGTGCAACGCTTCCCGGAAATCAAGTCCGTAGGAGGGTGGCGCGCTGACGGAGAACACGCACAGGACCATCCGCAGGGCCGGGCGATCGACTTCATGATGCCCCACGACGGGCGTACCGCCGCCGATGTCGCGTTGGGCGACCGGATTCTGGACTACGTCCAGACCAACGCATCGGTGTACGACGTCGCATACACCATCTGGCGGCAGACCTACACCCCCGCAGGTGGGGCCGGCCGCCCGATGGCTGACCGCGGATCCTGGAACGAGAACCACTACAACCACGTCCACGTCACCCTCACCGCATCGGCCCCGTACACCGGTGGCGACCTGGGCAGCGTCGAGGACCGCAGCCGCGGCGGCCGCGGCCAGTCCGGGCTCACCGAATGCGACAGCAGTACCGGCGGTAACGGTGCCCCGGTCAAACCAGGCACCATCCCGAAGGAGTGGGGGCGATGGTATAATGTCGCCGGCCAACTATGCCCGGCGAAGGGCGTGACCGCATCACTGCTGGCTGCACAAGGACACCAGGAGACCGGTGGATTCCAGCAGCGTGTCCAGTCCCCTGTAGGGGCGAAGGGACCGGGCCAGTTCATGGATGGGACGTGGGCGACGTGGGGCCGCGACTACGACGGTGACGGGCGGGTCGATGTGTGGTCGCTCGGAGATGCGATCGTCTCGCAAGGGCATTTCATGTGCTCGATCGCCGATCAGGTCGACGGCTGGATCAAGTCCGGCCAGATCGACCCGAGATCTGGACCGAACAAGGACCGCCGCGACCTGATCCTGGCCGGCTACAACGCCGGACCCGGTGCCCTGCAGCAGTACCGCGGATTCCCTCCATACGGCGAGACCATCCAGTACGCCCAGATCATCATCGCCAACGAACCCAAGTACCGGTCCTCAACGGGATCGGCTGAATCCTCCACCGAGTCGTCCGTTAAGCGGCCTGGCGACGTACGGGCGCAAGCAGAAGGAGAACGCTGATGACACGGACCACGCTGGGCATAGTCGCCGCGACGATAACCGCGGTGCTGGCACTCGCAGGTTGCGGATCATCACAGCAGCCTGAACATCAGAGCGGGGATGGCCACGATCACCATGTCTCCTTGCCGGCCGGTGACGGGCCAATACGCGGGGATAGCCCGGATGTGTCGGCGCGGGAAGCGTTGAGCCGCATGTACAGCTGGCAGCCGGTGACTGACATCGATACCCGCAGCGCGATCATCCGGGCCAAGCCGTGGATCGAGGACTCGCTGCATCGCAAACTGCTCACCGGCCGGGACTGGGTCCGTCTGCCCGGATCGTGGGCGCTGTGGCGGGAAGACAGAGCGATCGTCACCGCGCAGGTCGCGATCACCGCACGCCGCGACGAACCGATGGCGCAGAATGTCCAGCGCACCGCAATGGTCGCCCAGGTGGCGCAGTGGCCCGACGGGTCGACCACCGAATCGGCGGTGATGACCTACACCGTGACCCTGGCTCGCGGGGTCGACGACCGGTGGCGCCTGACCGAGATCGAAGTTTCCTCATGACCAAACACCCAGTCCCCGAGCATCTACCAGATCGACAACAAGGACCAGCTATGACGATCACGCCACGAAGGAGCCCTGATGCCGGCAACACAAGCAGGTAAGGCCAAACAACCCTCCAACACCTCCGAAACGATTCTGCTGGGTGTCGCGCTCGCCGTCGTGGTGTTCGTGTCGGTGCTGGTGTGGGCGGCGATGCGGCTGGCCGGTACCACCGACACCACCAATCCGTTGACCGCGTCACTCGGTGTGGTCGTGGGCCGCGAAGCATGGTCTTCGGCCGCAACCATGTGGCTGGTCCTGCTGGTCATCGCGGTGGCGCCGGCCGCCGGGGCTGGCCTGTGGTGGCGTCGCCGTCGAGGCGGTCAAGACGACACAGAACGTGTCGACAGTGCCCAAAAGCACCTCGGCAGCGGCAAGGCGATCAAGTCGCTGACCGAGAAAGCCACCATCGCTAAAGCCACCTCGCTCGGGGTCGACAAGTCCGATCTGCTGGCGCCGTTCACCCGCTGGAACGGGGTGGGTTTCGGCACCACCCTGGACAGGAAACCGCTGTACGGCTCATGGGAAGACATGTTTCTGATCATCATGGGACCACGGCAAGGCAAGTCCACCTCGATGATCATCCCGCAGATCTGCGAGGCGCCCGGCGCGGTGCTGGCAACCGAGAACAAACGCGGCAATCTCGATCACACCCGGCTGGTGCGTGAGTTCCGCGACAACGACGGCCGACCCACCCGGCAGGTGTGGGTGTTCGACCCGCAAGATGTCGCCAACGAACCAGCCTGGTGGTACTGGGACCCGTTGTCCTACGTCGTCGACGAAACGACCGCAGAGGAGTTGGCGCAGTTGTTCGCCGCTGGCGGCGTATCCGAATCCGACAAGAAGGATCCATACTTCGATCCCGAAGGCGAAAACCTACTCGCCACCCTGATTTTGGCGAGCGCGCTCAACGGTGAGCCGATCACCGCGGTCTATGAGCGGCTGACCAACCGGCGTAGCTGCCACGAATCTGTTCGTGTGCTGATCGAGCATGACTATCCGTTGATCGCAGCAGGCTTGGAGTCGGTTCTCGGGTACGCCGACAAACAGCAAGACGGGATCTTCGGGACAGCGATAAAGATGGCGCGGTGCCTACGAATACGACAGATACGGCAATGGGTCTCGTGTGCGGGACCTGGCGATGACCGCCCCACTCTTGACATCGCGCAGTACATCCGCAACAAGGAGACCCTGTACTGCTTGTCGAAGGAGGGCGTCGGGTCCGCCGGTCCGCTCGTGGCCGCGCTGACGATGGCAGTCACCAAGACCGCCGAGAAGATCGCGACCGCATCCCCCGGTGGCCGGCTGCCAGTGCCGATGCTGTGCGCCCTCGATGAAGCCGCGAACGTGGTGCGCTGGCCTGATCTTCCGAAGCTATACTCGCACTTCGGTTCCCGTGGAATCATCATCATGACGATCTTGCAGTCGTGGTCCCAGGGCATCGGGGTGTGGGGCGAGCGGAACATGAAGCTCCTCGAATCATCATCGAATGTCTACGTCTACGGCGGCAACGTCCGCGAAGCGGAGTATCTGCGCAATCTCGTCGAGCTGGCAGGGGAGTGGGAACACACCCAGGTCAACGTTTCCCGCGGCTCCGGTCAGGGTGGCGGCAACTCATCGGTGTCTCGCTCACGTGGCAAAGAGTCCATTTTCCACGCCTCCCAGCTCGCCGCGTGGCCGCTTGGGCGAGCGCTGGTGTTCTCGGCCGGGAACCCGCCGGTCATCGTCCGCACCGTGCCCTGGTTCACCAAGCCGTACTCCGACCTGATCGACCAGTCCTTCGCTGAATACTCGCCCGGACAACTGAAAGTGGGTTGACACCAATGAATTTCGATGATTTCCCCGAGTTCGACGAATCAGTGTTCGCCGACGACCTGACACCGTCAGACCCGACGGCCGACAGCGAGCAGGAACCGCAGCTGGAGTACCCGTCTGTGTACGACTACGTCGAAAAGCACCTGATCTACGTGTACCAACGCAAGATCGTCCGCAACAGCACCTACGTGTGGTGCCCGCAGTGGTGGCTGCACGCCGAAGCGGTATCGCGGCTCGAAGCGCTGTGGCGGGCATGGGAGTCGCTGCGCCAAGACCCCACGACCGGGATGAGCGTGTGGTGGCGCGATCACGCCGACCCCCACATGCATGTGCTCATGGACCCGAATAACGGGCCGTTCTGGTGCTGCTCGGTCGAGGGCGGCCACCACAGCAGCGGCGAACAGACACCCATCCCTGTCGAGATCATGCCCGACGCCGCGGTTCGCGCCGCGATGAGCGCCTACTAGGAGAGGAATCCCCCGTGGAACACGAACAGCACGACATCGAAACCAAAGAGCTGGAAAGCCTGATCGACAGGACCATCTCTGTCAGCGTCGGACAGACCGCGTCCGTGGTGGAAGCGTGGGCTCGCCGCAACGAACGCCTCGAACGGGCAAGGCAGGACCGGGGCGGGGCCACCGGGCAGACACCTCAGATCATCAACCAACCGGAGTCGCTGTACCGACGTCGTTCGGCATACGACAGTCTCGCCAACAAGGCCCGGCAGATCCAGGACCGGATCCGCACGCAACTCGCGAAGGATCAGCCTGCGCCTGAAGCCGACCGGCTGATGGCCTCACCCTGGCAAGAACTTCTGGGAACAGAAAGAGGCGAGCAGACCGCCGACCCCGTCCGGATGGACAACATAGATCCTGAGTTCGCCGATCCAACCAAGAACTGGCAGGTCCGCCCGCAGGTCACCGATCGGGTGCCCGATCACGGACCCACGCCCTTCGCGCCCGCCCCTGAACGTCCTCGTCCTCAGGTTGACAGCCAGGACCTCCAGGCGCCGGACGATGGCGTAGTCACCTCGGCATTGGGGTTGGCAGACAAGTACGCCGACCGCAACGTGCACGCCGCAGAGCTCGGCGACATCGTCGACAACTTCATGCGTGAGCATGACCTGGAAAAGAGACCAGGGCAGAGCTACAAAGGCAGCCTGACCCGAGTGGGACAGTTCTTCCGCAAGCATGCCGAACCCTCCACGATTCTCGACCAGCTGGCCGAATCCCACGCCAGCACAGAAGCCGATCCTGTGGGCGATGTGCTCGACCGCCAGATCAAGAACTGGGGACTGGATCCCGACGAGCTCCTCACCAAGCCGCGAGAAGAAGCACTAGCACTGATCACCGAGGGACGCTCTGCACTGAACGACAGTGCAGCACTGGAAGTCGCGGCAATCCGCGAACGCTTCGAGGGCAAAGGGTCAGCCGACCTGAGCAATGCCGATCGCACGGATGCGGACAGTCAGCGCGTCAGCTCACTGACCCGGCAAGCCAAGGCCGCTGACAACAGCCAGGCGCCGCCACGTGCCGAACGCATCGACCAGGCCGGCAGTTCACCAGCGGCCGACCCGGCCACCGTCGCAGTCGCCGGGCACCCCACCAACCCCCACAAAGCCACCACCACGAACGCCGGCCGCGGCACCCGCAGCAAGGCACGCGGCCACAGCAACCAGATGCAACGCGAACGACAGAAGGGCCAGAACCGTGGACGATAACCAGACACCCGTCGGCGAGGCGGCGATCCCGCAGCCAACAGCCATCGAGACCGCGCTCGCCGAGTACCGTGCGGCCGAACAGGCTGAACTCGCCGCCCGCCGGCGCGAACGCGAAGCGCGTATCGCCAAAGAAGCGGCCGCGGACGCCCGAGCAGTCGCTGAACGCCTCGAACTCGCCGAGCGTTACCTCGGCACTCCGATGTCGGCGGTCAAGGAGATCCTGCGCGTCCGCGCTGACCATCTGGCCTGGGAGGCGAAGATGATGTCCCAGATCACCGAGCACCTCAAAGCGATCCCTGCCCGAGACCGCAAGCGCCTGGACCCCAAGCTCCTGGCAGCCACATCGATCCCGCGACTGACCGAAGCTCGGCCATCGAAAGCCAGGAAAACACCACCGTCCAAGACCACGCCCAAGGCCACCTCCGCACAGGCGAGTGAGATGAGGCCGATCGATCGGTCTGCATGACCTCGACTGCTCACCCCAACGACTACATTCCGTCGGATGAGGTGAGCAGGGCCTTATCAAACAACCACTAAAGGCAGGGGACTGGGTCGGATGACCACTGGGTTCAGCGCTGGACTAAGCGGGAGAGGACGGGGGACTGCCTCACCGCCCGCTGTCCATGCCAGTGGGCGGTGAGGGCTACTACGCCGCTACGTGCCTGACTCGGGAGATTTCACCAGGTCGGCGGTCTGCTGCGCAATCAGCGCCGCGCCGGCAAACGCAAGCCACCAGGGCGGCGCTCCGATCGAGGTCACCACAACGGGCAGGACCAGGAATGGCATCGCCACAGGCGGTACCACTTTCGACAGAAACTTCAATTTCATCGGCGTGATCTCTCATGTAGACAGCAGGGACGTTGGCAGCTGACCGCCCAAATCAAGCCCCGCCTGCCTTTGACAGGTCCACCTAGCTAGGTAGTAAGGTGATCGTGCCGCGATAACTTAACTACCCAGCCTGGTCGGGACTCTCCCTTCCGGGATTTCGGTTTGCCTGCAACCAGCGATAATCATAGACCAAGTGTTCGATGTTTCTCGTGTACGAGAAAATCCCAGGTCAGAGGATTTTCGGAGTGCCAGGTCCCTCCTGGAAGCCAACACCGTCCTGCGGCTCACCCAGTCCGCCCCTCCGCAGCATCAAAGTCATGGCTGTGGTCCGCAGTATCAAGACATGGCTTCGGATTGTGGTGCGCTATGATGGAGTTGTCCTGGTGAAGAGCCAGGGAAGTGAGGCCGGGAGCCCGCACGTTTTGCGTGGTCGCCCGGCCTTTGCGCTGTCTATGGAATGTTGTGCACGGTCACGAGATGATCGACCAGTGTCTTGTATGTGCCTCCGGCGCCGTACGCCCATGCGACGAGATCAGCCGCCCAGAGCAGTTCGTGCGCGGTAGGCCGGTCGACGTCTGCGCGTACACGATCGAGCGCCCCGCGACGGGCCAGAACACCGGTCACCGCCGCGCGATCTTGCTTGTCCTGTGAGCAGGATTCGATGAGGATCCGGGTTGCACCCGCGTCCACCGCGAACTCGGCGAGTTCCTCAAGGCAGCGGGTCCGTACCTTCCGCTCGGTCGCCCCTGCCACCGATCCCACAAAGATGTGCGCTTCGGCGATCGGCTGTAGCCGAACGAACTCGCGCACCAGCTGGTCCCGGTTCCGCGTCTCGTCCTTCATATGCAACCGATTGCGGTTGTTCGGCTTCAAACTCCGCATCGCCTTACGGGACGCTGCGATATCGCCGCTGGCGACGACGGCCGCGCACAGCATGTAGTCGCGGCGACGGGATTCGTCGACGAAGATCTCCACAGTGCTCATCTGCGCGGCCTGTGCGATGGGTGAACGCGTGCTGCTGCGATCTGCTCCAGCTCCTGCATCGAGAGCAGGTAGTCGTCTTGGGACCCCCGGCCTCGACTGTCTTTGATCCGACGGTGTTCGGCGAGCATCCTCATGTACATGTCGAGCACCCGGTGGTGAGAGTTCCCCCGGTTGTTGCCATCGACCTGCGATCGCAGTTCGGCCCATCGGCCATCGGCCATCAGGAATCTGACGTATCCGGCCATGTGGCTTTCGAGTCCGTCGTTGAAGTCGAACCCCTTGAACTCCAGCTCCCGTTGCAGCTTTTCGCTGACCGAAACCCCTTGCTCCTCCAGCTTGTTAATGCTGAAGGTGATCACGCGGAACATGTCGAGTATGTCCATTACCCGCCCACAGTCACGCTTGGACAGCTCGGTGCGGAACCCGGCGACCTCTTGCCAATACTCACCGGTGAAACCGGATTCGAGCACTTCCGCACGTTCAAGCTGATAGGCCTTGTCCCCGTCGACATCGTTCGCGTCCTCGGGCAAGACGCTAGCGAGGATGCGGTGCAGCATCGAAAGCACCTGACGGTCGGCGAGCCGCATGGTGTCCGGCGCCGGCTGATCACCGTGATCGACATCCGCCTCGTACACCGGGACGATCGCCTCCATCAGCAGGTCACGAACATACTCGCTGACTGTGACCCCTCCGGCGTCCGCCAACTCCTTGAGCTGATCACGGACCCGATCATCGACGCGAATATTCAGGACCGCCATATCAACACCTCCCGACGTACGCTTGTAATACACAACTGTAGCATCGTCATACAAGAGGGCGGTCGGGAGATCGGGATACAGTCAGTTCACGCTCACGGAAGGACACCATGGCACCGGCTGGTTTCGACAACAAGGTCGCATTCGTCTGGAAGGTCGCCGACAAGCTGCGCGGCACCTTCAAGCAGCACGAGTACGGCTCGGTGATGCTCCCACTGCTGGTGCTGCGCCGCATGGACGCGGTCCTAGAACCCACACGCGAAGCGGTCATTGACCGAGCGGTAAGCACCGGCGCGTTGAAGGCTGATCGCAAGTCCGTAGGCAAGGCCGTTGATCAGGGCACCGACATGCTCCTCAAACGTACAGCGAAACAACGCTTCTACAGCCTCTCACCGCTCACGTTCACCAGCATGCTGCAGAACGACAAGGAACTGGCCGACCAGCTCGCCGGCTACATCCGCCGCCTGTCACCGGATGCGTACGCGGTGATGGAGGCCTACAACTTCGACGACAAGATCACCCGCATGGACCGGGCCGAGATCCTGTACCAGGTGCTCGCCGACTTCGCCGACCTGGATCTGCGGCCGAGCGTGGTCAGTAACGAGGCGATGGGCTACCTGTTCGAGGAACTGCTGCGCAAGTTCTCGGAAATGAGCAATGAAACCGCTGGTGAGCACTACACCCCGCGTGAGGTGATCGACCTGATGGTGCAGTTGCTGCTGTACGGCCGCACTCACGACGACCTGACCGAGAACCCGAAACCGGTGCGCACCGTCTACGATCCGGCCGCCGGCACCGGCGGCATGCTGATGGGCGCACTGCACGGCATCACCGCCGCCAACCCGAACGCCACGGTCAAGGTGTACGGGCAGGAACTCAACGACGAGACGTGGGCGATCGCGCAGTCGGACCTGATGATGCTCGACATCGCCCCCGACCAGATGGCTCCGGGCAACTCATTGACACAGGATGCCTTCCACGGCAAGGGCTTTGACCTGATTTTGGCGAACCCTCCGTACG
This sequence comes from uncultured Gordonia sp., assembly GCF_937858515.1. Lineage (NCBI taxonomy): Bacteria > Bacillati > Actinomycetota > Actinomycetes > Mycobacteriales > Gordoniaceae > Gordonia > uncultured Gordonia sp. The sequence continues at coordinate 10,053 of NZ_CALLZT010000141.1, forward strand.
GGGTCGATTGGAAGGGGTACGCCAAGCCGATCAAGGAGGAGAACGAGAAACAGGGCATGCACGGCCGGTTCGGTGCCGGCCTGCCGCGGGTATCGGACGGTTCGCTGCTGTTTCTGCAGCACATGCTCTCCAAGATGAAGCCCGGCGGTTCCCGGGTCGGGATCGTGCTGTCGGGGTCGCCGCTGTTCTCTGGTGCCGCAGCGTCCGGCGAGTCGGAGATCCGGCGCTGGATCTTGGAGAACGACTGGCTCGAAGGCATCGTGGCGTTGCCGGATCAGATGTTCTACAACACCGGCATCTCCACCTACGTGTGGATCCTGACCAACGACAAACCGGCCGACGCCCGCGGCGTGGTCCGCCTCATCGACGCCCGGAACCTCGGCACCAAGATGCGCAAATCCTTGGGTGATAAACGCAAAGAACTCACTCCCGACGCCATCGCGACGATCACCCAGCTGTACGGCGGCGCGCTCGACGAGTTCACCGACGACGCCAAGGTGAAGGTGCTGCCGCGCGAAGCGTTCGCGTTCCAGCGGATCACCGTCGAACGCCCCCTTCGCCGGCGTTGGGAGATCACCGCCGACGCGGTTGCCGAAGCGCCGTTCGACCAGTGCGCCCACCTTGTGGGGCAGAAGTTCGACACCGAGAAGGCATTGCTGGCGACGGTTCCTGACCTCGCACCCAAGGACAAGAAGACCTTCGCCAAGGCCTGCGCGGTCGCCGATCCCACGGCCCCGATCATCACCAAGCGCGGTGGTGCACCTGAACCAGATCCGGATCTACGGGACCAGGAGAACGTGCGCGTCCCCGACGGGTTTTTCGACCTCGACGACCAAGTGCGTGCCAAGGTGCTCCAGGAGGTTGCCGAAGTTCACCTGGCCGCCGAGATCCATCCGTATGTCTCTGACGCCTGGATCGACCACACCAAGACCAAGGTCGGTGTCGAAATTCCGTTCGCCCGGCAGTTCTATGTGTACCAGCCACCCCGTCCGGTCGACGAGATCGCCAGCGAGATCAAGCAGCTCGAAGATCGGATCCGAGATTGGATGCGGGGGTTAGACCTGTGAAAACCGTTCCGCTGCGGAGCCTCGCTGTGGTCTGGACCAGCAGCGTAGACAAACACACTGTGGAAGGTGAGATCCCGATTCGTCTGTGCAACTACACAGATGCGTACAAGAAAGATCGGGTTCACGCTGGTGACGATCTGATGAGAGCGACTGCGACGGCAGAGGAGATCAAACGGAATCGTCTGAAGGTGGGTGACAGTGTCTTCACTAAAGATTCGGAAGATCCCACTGACATTGGTATATCCGCATTTGTGGACGGAGAATCAGATGATTTTGTTTGTGGCTACCATCTCGCGATCGCCCGCCCAGCCGATGACGTTCACCCTCGCTTCCTAAACTGGGCGCTACGGTCGCGCCCAGTGCTGGACCACTTCGGCAACTCTGCGACGGGGATCTCCCGGTACGGAATCTCGATCGCAGACCTTCGTGCGACTCCGGTTCCAACTCCCAGCGACTACGGAGCGCAGCAGCAGATCGCGGACTTCCTCGACGACAGTGTTTCCCGGATCGACCGCATCATCGCCGCCCGCCGCGAGCAGCTGGAACTTGCGCACCTGGCCTTCGACTCGTGGTGGGAGAAGGAGACGGTCGAGCTGGCCTCCCGAGGTCGCGTCATCCCGCTCCGCCGAGTGCTCGACTCTATCGTGGACGGCCCATTTGGGTCCTCGTTGACATCTCAGCACTACACCGACTTCGGGACCCGTGTGGTTCGACTGGGGAACATCGGGATTGCAGACTTTCGTGACGATGATCGGGCATACATCGCCGATGAGTATGCGGACGTTCTGTCCGGTCACGCCGTCCGCGCAGGCGATCTGGTGATGGCGGGTCTTGGCGACGAGCGATGGCCTCTGGGTCGCTGCGCAGTCATGCCAGATATCGGTCCCGGCATTGTGAAGGCCGACTGCTATCGAATCCGACTGCGTCACGGAATCTCGCACGCGTACGCGGCGATTGCCCTGTCGAGCCCGTTCGCACGTAATCGAATTGGATTGCTTGCGCGAGGTGCAACACGAGCTCGCCTCAACACTGATGTTGCGAGGGAAGCGCCCTTGGTGTTGGTGCCACCACCGGACCAGGAGTCGTACGTTGCGCTGTGGCGGCGACACCGCGACGACTCGGCTAGAAATACGCGTGCACTGGAGCAATCCGTCGACCTTCTCGCCGAGTACAAGTCGTCCCTCATTACCGCGGCCGTCACTGGTGAGTTGGACGTGACGACGGCCAGCTCCAACATTCCGGGGTGATGATGAGCAATACGACGGAAGCGACGTTCGAGGCCAATATTGAGGCTCACTTGGCTAGCAACGGGTGGCAGGCGCTGTCTCCGCAGACTTTCGACCGTGAGCTGAGCGTGTTCCCTGACGAGGTGATCACCTACCTCCAGGAGTCCCAGCCGAAGGCGTGGAAGCAACTGGTCACCCGGCACGGCGGTGAGGCCACCGCGCGGGCGCGGTTCGTGAAGACCGTCGCTGACGCCATCGACCACCGCGGCACCATCAGCGTCCTGCGCGGCACCGTCAAGGACTCCGGGGTCACGGTGCGGATGTGCTGGTTCAAACCAGCCAACACACTCACTCCCGAACTCCTGGATCGGTACGCGAGCAACCGGCTCAGTGTGGTGCGGCAGTTACACCATTCCGAGTCCAATACCGCGGACTCGTTGGATCTGGTGTTGGTGGTCAACGGGATCCCGGTCGCCTCGGCCGAGTTGAAGAACCCGTTGACCGGGCAGAATATCGAGAACGCGATGGCCCAGTACCGGACCGACCGCAACCCGCACGACAAGATCTTCACCACACGGATGCTCGTGCATTTCGCCGTCGACCCGCACCGGGTGGCGATGACCACCCGACTGGCCGGGCAGGACACCCGGTTCCTGCCGTTCAACCAGGGCTCGGCCGGGCCCGGCCGCTCCGGGACCGCCGGCAACCCGACAGTAGGCGGCTACCAGAGCGCGTACCTGTGGGAACAGGTGTGGCAGCGCGACGCATGGCTCGAATTGCTCGGCAACTTCATCCACTCCGCCGCCGGCACCGTGTTGTTCCCGCGGTATCACCAGTGGCATGCGGTCCGCTCGATCCTGGCCGCGACCTACGCCGACGGTGCCGGTGTGGATCGGCTGATTCAGCATTCGGCCGGGTCGGGTAAGTCGAACACCATTGCGTGGTCGGCGCATTCGCTGTCCCGTCTCCATGATGCCGCCGATCAGCCGATTTTCGACAAGGTCATCGTCATCACCGACCGCCGGGTGCTCGATCGGCAGTTGCAGGAGACCGTCGCGGGCCTGGACCACACCCCGGGCACCATCGTGCGTGTCGACAAGCACTCCTCCCAGCTCAAAGAAGCATTGGAGGGGAACGCTGCCCGGATCATCATCACCACACTGCAGAAGTTCCCCGTCGTCGCCGCGTTCGCCGCGCAGGACGCCGCCGACGGGCAGGTGAAACAGATCGCAGGGAAGCGGTTCGCGGTGATCGTCGACGAGGCACACTCTTCAACCACCGGCGACTCGGTCAAACAGCTCAAGAAGGTCCTGGGCACCGGCACCGACGCGCTGGAGGCCGCCGAAGCGGTCGAAGCTGAAGCTGAGGCCGCCGAGCAGCCCGACGACGCACTGCTGGAAAGTGCCCGGCATCGGGGGAAGCAGAAGAACTTGTCGTTCTTCGCGTTCACCGCCACCCCGAAACCGAAAACCCTGGAAACGTTCGGGCAGATCGATTCGGACGGGGTCAAGCGACCGTTCCACACCTACTCGATGCGCCAGGCCATCGATGAAGGTTTCATCCTCGATGTGCTGGCGAACTACACCACCTACTCCACCTACTACAAGCTCGCCAACGCCCACACCCGCCACGACCCGGAACTGGATGCCTCGAAAGGTCGGTCGGCGCTGGCCCGGTTCGCGTCGCTGCACTCGTACATGCTCGATGCGAAGGCCGAAGTGATCGTTGAACACTTCCGGCAGAAAACCGCCGGCAAGATCGACGGCAACGCCAGGGCGATGGTCGTCACCCGCTCCCGGTTGCATGCGGTGCGCACCAAGCAGGCGATCGACAAGTACATCCAGTTCAAGGGCTATGACACCGGTGACAAGCCGTTGCGGGCATTGGTCGCGTTTTCCGGAACTGTGCCCGACCCGGATGCCCCGGAACTGGTGTTCACCGAACCGATGATGAACGGATTCCCGGAGTCACAGCTGCCCAAGGAGTTTCGGGAGAACTTTCAGGTGCTGGTGGTGGCCGAGAAGTATCAGACCGGGTTCGATGAGCCGTTGCTGCACACCATGTACGTCGACAAGAAGCTGCACGGGGTCAAGGCCGTTCAGACACTGTCGCGGCTCAACCGGATCTATCCGGGCAAGCAGGACACGTTCGTGCTCGACTTCGCCAACACCGCCGAGGAGATCGAGGCCTCGTTCGCCGACTTCTACGAACAGTCCCTGGCCCAGCCGACCGACCCGAACGTGCTGTACACGATGGAGCACGACCTGATGGCCGCCGGTGTGCTCGCCGTCGACGACATGTCCGCGGCGACCGTAGCTTTGCTGTCGGGGGATCCGAAGCAGCAGTCGGCGCTCTACGTCCACCTCGGGCCCGCATTGAGCCGGTTCGCCGGTCTGGACGAGGACGCGCAAGGCGAGTTCCGGACCGCCCTCACCCATTTCTGCCGCGCGTACGCGTTCATCGCGCAGGTGATGCCGTGGCCCGACCCTGACCTTGAGCGTCTGTTCCTGTACGGCAAGCTCCTGCTCACCGAACTGCCGGCGACCGAGAGTGATCCGATGCCGCAGCTGAGCAAATCAGTGCAGCTCACACATCTTCGGCTGTCGGTGCAGTCCGAAGGCGCCATCGCACTGGAGGCCACCGACGAACCCGGCATCGCACTCCCGGGCGAGGGGAAGGGCTCGGCTACCGAGCCGGTACTGGACAAGCTATCGGCGCTCATTGATCTGATGAACTCCAAGTACGGTTCCGATCTCGGTGACGCTGACAAGATCTGGGTCGACCAGCAGCGGGCCGTCATCCTGGAAGACGACGACATGCAGGCCGTCGCCCTCCACAACGACCGCAGCCAGTACGAACTCGTGCTCGAGGAGAAGATCAAAGAGTTCCTTCTCGAACGGCACGAGAAGAACGGCGAACTGTTCGACCTGTTCTTCGCCAACCCCGCCTTCCAGCAAATGCTCCTGGGATACCTGGGCGGAACGTACGACGACTTCCGCCGGACAGGCACGTAACGGGCTCGACAACACGGGTATCGCTTCACGCATATCCCCTGTCGCGATCGGTCCAGGCGGCCAACTGCAAGAAACGGATCAGCCGACAGCGGCGGGCTGTCGGGGTGGTGTTCAGCGGCGTTGTTCGCACCGTCCGTCGAATCCGGGACGACACGGTTGTCTGCGATGATCTATCCGTGGTGCCTCAAACCGCGTTCCAGATCGGAACGATGCTGCTCCTGGTCGTACCCGGATTCGTATACACCGGGGGGCGTCGCCATCTCCGCGGTGGAGCGACAGCTGACGAGAAGGATTTCAGCGTCCGACTGGTGCATGGGATCGCCGCAAGCGTGATTCTGGACTGCCTGTATCTCATTACGATCGGCCCATGCCTCATCAACGTCGTGACCGGCACAAGGAGTGATGACAACCTCGGGGTTCTCAGCGAGAGACCACAGTTGGTCGGTGGAGTCATTGTCACTCTGGCCGTGGTCATACCGGCAGTACTGGCCGCAATGGTTACGTGGGCGTCGAGCTGGAACTGGGTCGTGAATTGCACGAGCCGACTGCCGTTCTCGCCCACTCCGAGCGCGTGGGACCACATCGCGCCGAAGAGGTTGAACTGCTTCGTCCGGGTGCGCACCGCGGACGGACGATGGGTGGGCGGATACGTCAGCGACCAAACGTACTTCTCCACCTACCCAGAACCACGTGATCTGTTCATCCCCGAACAATGGCAGATGGGCAGCGACGGGAGCTTCATCGCGCCGATAAAGGACAGCCTGGGCGTGTTCGTGCCGTTGTCGGGAACGGAAAGGGTCAGCTGGTGCCGGGAACCGGGTCAGCCGGAACCCTCGCCTCCCGAGCCTGACGGTGGCCGTCGGGGAGGAGGGGGAGGCGGAAGCGCCTGACCCTTCGCGGGCCTGCCACCGAACCGTCCTTTGTCACCGCTCGCCTGTGGACGACCGCCGCCGGTTATCGCCTTGAGTGGGCGCCCACCTCTGTTCTCGTCTGCCACTTGAAGAACGATACCGCCAGCGCCACACCATCGCCGGTCGACCAGCAGCGGGCCGTCGTCCTGGAAGACTATGAAATGCAGGCCGTCACCCTCCGCAACGACCGCAGCCAGTACGAAGTCGTGATCAAGGAGGAGCGCCTCGACGAACGGCGCGAGGCGCACCGTGCCTCACCTGTATCCCTTATCGCGATCAGGTCGGCGCCGATGAACAACCTTCAACGCGCGCAGCGCGGACTTCCGCCGGGCCGCGTCGGGGTGTAGTGCGGCGACCACCGAACACACGATCCCGGGGATGGCTAGGACGATCACCACGGCAGCAACTGTTTGATCCATGACCGGGATCGTAAGAAGGCAATTTATCGCGGCAACGTCGTCGGGGTGCGTAGGTTTCCTATAGTCGCAGATCAGAGCAGAATTCCTGATGTGCAGAACAGCTCGACAGACCTACCCAGACCGCATGTTCACCGCCTTTGCGGGCGCTCGCGATGGCACTGTGGCAGATGACTCCGGCAGCATCAGTCGGTGGACCTGGTCCATCACTCCGACTGTCACCACTCTGGTCAGTCATCGGACGGTCGTCGGTGTGACTCGGCACCCGCAGGTAACACTGTTCAAAACAGAGTGTCCGAGGACAAGAACATCGGTCCCCGCCCGAAGGGGGGTTTGGGCGGGGACCGGAAGCACCACCGAAGTGGGCGACACCCACTGTAGCCACACAGCCAGATCAGCGTCCTCCTGGGTAACACTGAGGTTCCCCAGAAAAAGTGGACACGCTTAGCGTGGTTGTTGGCGTGCGCGTGAGCCGATCTCGAAGTCGATAGGTGAGATCATGCCCAACGAGCTGTGCCGCCGTTCATGGTTGTAGAATCGTAAGTAATTGTCAAGTCCCACACCGAGATTGGTGTAGGTGTCGAAGATGTGGCGTTTGTAGTACTCATGTTTGACCGTCGACCACAGCGATTCGGAGCCGGCGTTGTCCCAACAGATCCCGGTCTGGCCCATCGACCGCAGCAAACCATGCCGCGAGCACGCTGTGGCCATGTCGTAGCTGGTGTACTGACTGCCGCGGTCCGAGTGCACGATCGTACCGGCCACCGACCCGCCCCGGGTGAATACCGCAGCATCGGCGGCGGCGGTGACCAACTCGGTGCGCATGTGCTCATCGACCGCCCACCCCAGCACCCGACGCGAATGCTCATCGCGGATCGCACACAGGTACGCATCGCCTTCGCCGCAGGTCAGGTACGTGATGTCGGAGGTCCACACCGCATCACAACGCCCCCGGTCAAAGACGCGACCGACCCGGTCAGGCGGAAACGATGCCGTGGGGTCGACGATGGTGGTCTTGACCTTGAACGTGCGCGGGCTGAGGCCAGGCCGGCCTGGCCGCCGCCGACCACTACTACATCGATGTCGATCACGCTCATCGGTTGTGGACCTCGACCAGGATCACTGTGCACCCGACCGGTCCCGAATCCGGCGAGAGCCAGCCCGCCTGGTTCATACGCGGGCGTCGTCGGGAACGAGCTCGGCGATCAGCGCCTCGACCTTGACTTTGATCTCGTCGCGGATCGGACGCACCGCCTCGACCCCTTGGCCGGCCGGATCCTCGAGCACCCAATCGCGATACGACGTGCCCGGGAACACCGGGCAGGTGTCGCCGCACCCCATGGTGATCACCACATCGGAGGCCTGCACCGCGTCGACGGTGAGGATCTTCGGGTTCTGCGCGGAGATGTCGATACCGACCTCGGCCATCGCCGCGACAGCGGCGGGGGTCCCCCCGTCTGCGGGGGCGGAGCCGGCGGAGCGGACCTCGACCCGGTCGCCGGCCAGCGCGGTGAGGAATCCCGCGGCCATCTGGGAACGGCCGGCGTTGTGCACACACACGAACAGCACCGAGGGTGTGCGGTCGGTCGAGGAATCTGCGGTCATGGAAGTAGACGTCCTTTCGAAGAGAATTCAGGCAGAGACGGTGTCGAGTTCGGCCAGCAAAGCCCGCACTCGGGTGTCGATGTCGTCGCGGATCGCCCGCACCGTGCCCAGCGACTCGTCCTCCGGATCGAGCAGCGACCAGTCGAGGTAGCGCTTACCCGGATACACCGCGCACGCATCACCGCACCCCATGGTGACCACCACGTCCGCGGCTGCCACCACATCGTCGGTCAGCGGTTTGGGGTATTCGGCACCGAGATCGAGCCCGAGCTCGGCCATCGCCTCGATCACGACGGGATGAATCGCCTCTGCAGGAGCCGATCCGGCGGAGCGCACATGCACCCGCCCACCGCCGTGATGAGCCAGCAATGCCGCGGCCATCTGCGAGCGGCCGCTGTTGTGCACGCACACGAACAGCACCTCCGGCACATCCTTCGGCACGGCCCCTTCGGCCTGCGCCAGAGCAGTGAGACGTTCACCGGCGAAGCGGGTGGCCAGGGAAGGCAGATGCGTGTGGATCTTCGCGGTGCGGCGCAGCGCCGCATACGACTCGAAGACCATCCGCTCGACCGTTTGAGGGGAAAACACCCCGGCGTACTTCTCTGCGAGATGTTCGGCAGCGCGGTGCAGCACCGCCTGGGGCATCAGTAGTTCCGGCTGGGCAGCGTGCTGGGACATCATCGACTCCTGAGGTGGTCGGTCCTTACGACACAGCGGGGGCGGGCGAACGGGTAAAACGCTTACGCAGTGCGAGCGAGACATAGATCAGGGCAACGAGGACAGGCACCTCGATCAGCGGGCCCACCACCCCGGCCAAAGCCTGACCGGAGGTGACACCGAAGGTGCCGATCGCCACCGCGATGGCCAGCTCGAAGTTGTTGCCGGCGGCAGTGAATGCCAAGGTGGTGGTGCGCTCGTAACCGAGGCCGACCGCAGCACCGAACAGGAACCCGCCGCCCCACATGAGGATGAAGTACGCGAGCAGCGGCAATGCAATTCGTACGACGTCCCAGGGCTGCGAGGTGATCTGTTCGCCCTGCAACGCGAACAGGATCACGATGGTGAACAGCAACCCGTAGAGCGCCCACGGTCCGATCTTCGGCAGGAACGTGTCCTCGTACCACTGGCGGCCCTTGGCTTTTTCACCGAAGTGGCGGGTCAAGAAACCGGCGACGAGTGGGATACCCAGGAAGATCAGCACCGATTTGGCGATCTGCCACGGCGAGACATCGAGGGTGGTCTGTTCGAGTCCGAGCCAGCCCGGCAGGATCGACAGGTAGAACCAGCCGAGGACGGCGAACATGATCACCTGGAAGACCGAGTTGATCGCGACCAGTACGGCGGCTGCTTCACGGTCGCCGCAGGCGAGGTCGTTCCAGATGATGACCATCGCGATGCAGCGGGCGAGGCCGACGATGATCAGTCCGGTGCGGTATTCGGGCAGGTCGGGCAGCAGTAGCCAGGCGAGGGCGAACATCAGAGCCGGGCCGAGCACCCAGTTGAGGATCAGCGAGGAGATCAACAGCTTGCGGTCGCCCGTGACGGTATCGAGGCGGTCGTAGCGGACCTTCGCGAGCACCGGGTACATCATGATCAACAGGCCGAGCGCGATCGGCAGAGAGATGTTGTCGATCTCGATGACACTCAACGCGTCCCCGAGCCCGGGAATGAGTCGGCCGAGCAGCAGGCCGGCGACCATGGCGATGCCGATCCACACGGCCAGGAACCGGTCGAGGACCGACATCTTGCCGGCGACGGACCGATTGTCGGTGGCGGTGGTCACGAGACGGTCTCCTGAAGAGGTTCGGTCGGGGCGCAGGTGCAGGCCGATCCGGGCAGCACCCCGGATTCGGTGGCGAGCACCGCGGACAGTTGTTCCAGCGCTGCGGGGAGCACCCGGTAATACACCCAGGTGCCGCGCCGCTCGCACTCGAGCAGTCCGGCTTCGCGCAGCACCTTGAGGTGGTGCGAGATGGTGGGCTGCGACAGGTCGAACGCAGGGCTGATGTCGCACACGCAGCTCTCACCGCCCTGGTGGCTGGCGATCATGCTGAGCATGCGTAGGCGTACCGGATCACCGAGGGCCTTGAACATGCGGGCCAGGTCGGTGGCCCAATCCGAGGTGAGGGGCTCGCGCGAGAGCGGCGGGCAGCACGGCTCGGCCCCGTTCGACAGCTGATTCGACATGCGTCTATATTGACCTTTATCAATCCAGTCGTCAAACGGGAAGGGACCTTTACGTGCCCACTGCTTCGGTGCTGTTCGTGTGTGTGAAGAACGGCGGAAAATCCCAGATGGCTGCAGCGTTGATGCGCAAGACCGCCGGCGACCGCGTCACCGTCCATTCGGCCGGTACCGTCCCAGGGTCGTCGCTGAACGCTCTGTCGATGCAGGTCCTCGAGGAGATCGGGGCACCTGTGGACGGTGAGTATCCCAAGCCGATCGATCCGCAGCTGCTCGGCGAGGTCGACCTGGTGATCACCCTCGGCGGCGAAGCCCAGGTCGAGGCGCCCACCGGTGTGGTCGTGGAGAACTGGGACACCGACGAGCCGTCCGAGCGCGGCATCGACGGCATCGAGCGGATGCGCCTGGTCCGCGACGACATCGCCACCCGGGTCGGCGAGCTGACCGCCCGGCTGCTCGCTGCTACCGACGCCCGATAACTCTCTTCGCCTCGATCACTCAGGAGTACAGACACCTATGAGCACCATCGCAATCTTCGAACCGGCCCTGTGCTGCAACACCGGCGTGTGCGGCGAGGACCTCGACCAGAACCTGGTCACCTTCGCCGCCGACATGGCCGCGCTGACCGAGCAGGGCGCAGCCATCACCCGCCACAACCTGGCCAACGATCCGCTCTCGTTCGCCCACAACGAGACGGTCAAGAAGTTCCTCGAACTCGCTGGATCGGACGGGTTGCCGCTCGTGCTTGTCGACGACGTCACCGTCGCTACCGGGCGCTATCCGACTCGCACCGAGCTCGCCACCTGGGCGGGCCTCGAGGTTCCCGCTGCTGCAGCGCCGTCCGGGGTGACGATGCTCGGGCTTGCCGACGACAGCGACTCCTGCTGCACTCCGGGCGAGTCCACCTGCTGCTGACCAGATAGGTCTGCACTCTGCCCGCCGATACCCGTCCGACGAGGAGTACCTGCTTTCATGGCTGCCGATCCGACGTTCCTGACCGACCCGCCCCGGTTCGTGTTCTTCACCGGTAAAGGCGGGGTCGGCAAGACCTCCATCGCGTGCGCGTCGGCGCTGCGCCTGGCCCGGGCCGGAAAGAAGGTGCTGCTCGTCTCGACCGACCCCGCCTCCAACGTCGGGCAGGTCTTCGGTCTGAGCATCGGCAACACCATCACCGAGATCCCCGCGGCGGCGGGGCTCTGCGCGCTCGAGATCGACCCCGAGCAGGCCGCCGCCGCCTACCGCGAACGCATCGTCGGCCCCGTCCGCGGACTGCTCCCGGATGCGGAGATCGCCTCGATCACCGAACAGCTGTCCGGCTCGTGCACCACCGAAGTCGCCTCATTCGACGAATTCACCTCGCTGCTCACCGATCCCGACGACCGGGTCGCCGGGTTCGATCACGTGCTGTTCGACACCGCCCCCACCGGCCACACCATCCGGCTGCTGCAACTACCCGGCAACTGGACCGAATTCCTCGACCACGGCAAAGGCGACGCGTCCTGCCTCGGACCGCTGGCCGGACTCGACAAGCAGAAAGCCATGTACGCCGGCGCGGTCGAGGCCTTGTCGGACCCCGGCCGCACCCGCCTGGTGCTCGTGGCACGCGCGAACCGCTCCGCCCTGGCCGAGATCGCCCGCACCCACAGCGAACTCGCCGCGATCGGCATGACGAGACAGCATGTGGTCGTCAACGGCGTATTGCCCGCCCCGGCCGAGGACACCGACCCGCTGGCGACCGCCGTGCATCGACGCGAGCAGGCAGCATTGGCGAATCGTCCCGCCGCGATCGCCGCTCCGCCCACCGATCTGGTGGAGCTCAAGCCGGTCAACATGGTCGGTCTCGATGCTTTGAGCACCCTGTTCGACACCACCGCCACGGCGATGACCGTCGCCGGCACCGATCTGGGGTTTGCCGCGGTCGCCGACGCCCCGTTGGCGGATCTGGTCGATGCGATCGAGGCTGATGGCCACGGGCTGGTGATGTGCATGGGCAAAGGTGGAGTTGGCAAAACCACCATTGCCGCCGCGATCGCGGTGGCCCTGGCCCGCCGTGGTCATGACGTGCACCTGACCACCACCGACCCCGCCGCACATCTGACCGACACCCTCGCCGGGGAACTCGACCACCCCGAGGTCTCCCGCATCGATCCGCACGCGGCCAGCGAGACCTACCGCAACCGGGTCCTGGCCGCCAAGGGCGCCGGACTCGACGACGCCGGCCGCGCCACCCTCACCGAAGACCTGCAGTCCCCGTGCACCGAGGAGGTCGCGGTGTTCCAGGCGTTCTCGAAGGTGATTCACGAATCACGCCGCAAGTTCGTCGTCGTCGATACCGCCCCCACCGGGCATACCCTGCTGTTGCTCGACGCGACCGGGTCGTATCACCGGGAGATCGCTCGGCAGATGGGCGACGGTGGGCGCTTCACCACTCCGCTGATGCGGCTGCAGGACCCGGCACAGACCAAAATTGTGCTGGTGACCTTGGCCGAGACCACCCCGGTGCTCGAGGCGGCCGGTCTGCAGGATGATCTGCGCCGCGCTGGTATCGCACCGTGGGCGTGGGTGGTCAACAATTCTCTGGCTGCGGCGACACCCACCGCGCCGTTGCTCCGGCAGCGAGCGGTTGCCGAACTCGAGCAGATCGATACGGTCCGGGGTGAGCTCGCCGATCGGTGCGCAGTGATTCCGCTGGCCATCAGCGAACCGGTCGGAATCACCGCGTTGGGACAGCTGGCCGATCGGCATCCGGCACCCGTGCTTTGATCCGCAAGCGCCGATCCGATTCTCCGAAACTAATGTCGTTTGTGGGTAAGCCGTGAGGACTCTGCCGGACTCTCGGCCGGTCTATCACGCTGTGCGGGTCAGGACGTCGGCCAGGCTGACGGGAATCGGTATGGGGCCATCAATTGTGACAGTGTGTATCGAAAGAGTCGTCTTCGTGTTGAGGGGGCTACCGCCGATGACCGATCCCACTCCCACCTCACCGCCACACCGCACGCCGCGCTGGGTGAAGGTGGTCGCCGTCGTCGTCGGCGTTCTCATCGTGCTGGTCGTCGCCGTGATGCTGCTCAGTGGCGGCAACCACGGTCCCGGCCGGCATCTGTCCGCTCCTGCCGCGGTGGTGCACCCGATGATCAGCGCCGACGGCGTCGATTTCTCACCGGATGCATGGACCGGACCGATCCTGCGGTGACGATGACGCCACGGGCGCGCACCCTCGCGCGAGCCGTGCACATCGGTGCCTCGGGAGGATGGCTCGGCGCCGTCATCACCTATCTCGTGGTGGCTGCGGCCACGTTGATCAGCGCCGATCCGGAACAGGTACGCGGGAGCTATCAGGTGATGGCGATGCTCGCCGACGCGGTGCTGCTGCCGTTCGCGGTGGCCTCGCTGGCCACCGGATTGATCTGCTCGCTCGGCACTACGTGGGGGTTGCTGCGCCACTACTGGGTGCTGTTCAAGCTGGTGCTCAACCTGGTCGCCGCTGTCGTTCTGGTGCTCTACACCCGCTCGATCGAACACGCCGCGACTGTCGCGGCGCAGCCGACCTGGTCCGAGGCCGACCGGGCCGTCCTGCAGGATCCGGCCCATCTGGTTCATGCCACCGCCGCGCTGATCGTGGTGCTCGCAGCGCTGGTGCTGGCGGTCTACAAGCCCCGCGGGGTGACCGCATACGGGCACCGTAGGGCACTGCGGAACCGGGCGTCGCCCAGCGTGTCGATCTGAGTCGCGGTCGCGACGTTCTGCATGACGGGCCCCGAGAGGGCACGCCTCAGGGGCTCGATTCCGCCCATTCCGTGTCACCAGCGTCAAGGAGGCGAACGTGAGATCTTGGGCGGAGCGGCCCCTTTCCTTGCCGGTCCTCGTGCCGCGGAGCGTCTGGCCCGGGTGTCAGTCCTCAACCCAAGGTCAGGGAGCTGTCGCCGAAGTCGGCGACGACGCGCAGGTGACCGCCGAGAGCTTCCACATAGGACTCCAGAGTGCCGAGTTGGGTGTGCCGAAGGTCGCCTCGCTCGATCTGGGAGACCCGGGACTGGGAGATCCCCATCACCTCGGCCACCGCGTCCTGACGAGTCCACCCTTGCTCGCGACGGATCTCCACCAAACGGTGGGCCCGGACTTCTTCCTGCATCGTCTTGCTGGCATTGCTGACGTCCTGCTCATCGAGTTTCTCGGCGACCTCCGCCCGCACCTCGCGCCAGTGTCGAGCCATGTTCCACACCTCCTGGTTTCTTAGCGTTTTTGCTCTTCGAGCCACATGTTGTAGCGATCCTCGGCTATGGGGATGTTGTCGATGTACCACTGTTTCCATTCGCCGGCCTTGTCTCCTGCGATCAGCAGGACCGCCTGCCGCTGGGGATCGAACACGAACAGGATCCGGATGGAGGTTCCACTGGGGCGCAGCTCTTTCATGTTGTGGACTCGGGAACCTTTGACCTTGTCCACCACAGGCCGACCCAACGTCGGCCCTTCACGTTCTAAGTAATCAATGGCGGCGGTGACAGCAGCCGCGTCGTCGTCATCGGATTCGACCAGACGTAGGTACCACTGCTCCACGTCGTCCAGGAGCACAACCTCGCACTCCATGGACCGACCGACCTCCGCAATCCTGTGACCCTTCGTGGCCAGTGAGCCACCAACAATATAACGCTAGACTTCTATTTTTGGTAGAGGTGCGCCTCACATACTCCGGTCAGGACCGGACTAAACGGGCGATGGCGTCGGTGGCTTCCTTGATCTTCGCATCCGCTTCCGGGCCACCGGCGACGGCGGCGTCGACGACGCAGTGACTGATGTGGTCTTCGAGCAGGCCCATCGCGACGGCCTGCAGAGCCTTGGTCATCGCCGAGACCTGCGTGAGGATGTCGATGCAGTACTTCTCGTCGTCGACCATGCGCTGTAGTCCACGGGCCTGGCCCTCGATGCGCTTGAGTCGCTTGAGGTAGTCGTCCTTGGCGGTGATGTATCCGTGCACGGCGTGCTCATGGCAGTCGGTCGCGGGAACCGCGGGTGGTGTGGCCGCGGGGGCGGGGGTGGCCATGGTGTCCTCCTAGAATCCGGCTGTCATGGCGAGCATCGTCGATTATGTCCTTCGGGGGTATGTGGACCGCTCAGGCGTGAGTCCTCCATGCGGCGGCCGACTGCCACCGCGGCGCATCCCGCTGCGCACCGGGCCGCCGCCCGGGCGGCAGGATGTCGGGCGATCCGTATCAGAGCCGTGGTCACTGTCGACATGATTTTTCTCCCTGGTCATGTGGGCGCAGAACGAGGTAGGCAGGTGGCGCGGTCGCGCCACCTGCCGCCCCGCCCGTCTTCGGTCGGCTCGGTCCGGTTACCGTGCGGTGGAACGGAACCGGCGCAGCCGCAGGCTGTTGCTGACCACGAACACCGACGAGAAGGCCATCGCCGCTCCCGCGATCATCGGGTTGAGCAGACCCATCGCCGCCAGCGGCAGTGCCGCAACGTTGTACGCGAAGGCCCAGAACAAGTTTCCCTTGATGGTGCCGAGGGTGCGACGGGACAGGCGGATCGCATCCGCTGCCGCCCGCAGGTCGCCGCGGACGAGAGTCAGATCACTGGCCTCGATCGCGACATCGGTGCCGGTGCCCATCGCGAGCCCGAGATCCGCTTGGGCGAGTGCGGCGGCGTCGTTGACTCCGTCGCCGACCATCGCGACGACCTTGCCCTGGTCCTGCAGACGCTTGACGACGTCGACCTTCTCCGCCGGCAGAACTTCGGCGATCACCTCGTCGATTCCCACTTGATCTGCGATGGTCCGGGCTGCAGCGGCGTTGTCGCCGGTCAGCATGATCGGTGTCAGCCCGAGACCGCGCAGCTGGGTTATTGCTTCGGCGGAGGTCGGTTTGACGGCGTCCGCGACCACCAGGATCGCGTGGGCGGATCCGTCCCAGCCGACTGCGACGGCGGTCTTGCCATCGGCTTCGGCGCTCTGCATAGCGTCGGCGAGGTCATCGGGCAGGTGATGCGCGTAGTCGGCGAGCAGTCGCGTGCGGCCGACGAGTACTGCATGACCGTCCACTGTGCCCTGGACCCCAAGTCCCTCGAGGTTGGCGAATTGTTCCACTGCAGGCAGGCCACCCACCTGATCTCGGGCGCCCTTGGCGATTGCCTGTGCGATGGGGTGCTCAGAGGAGTCCTCCAATGCCCCGGCGAGCCGGAGTACCTCGGCTGTGTCCTCGCCCTCGGTGGTGATCACGTCGAGCAGGGTCATCTTGCCGGTGGTGACCGTTCCGGTCTTGTCGAGCACGACGGTGTCGATTCGCCGGGTGGACTCCAGCACCTCGGGGCCCTTGATCAGGATGCCGAGCTGGGCGCCGCGGCCGGTACCGACCATCAATGCGGTCGGGGTTGCCAGGCCGAGGGCGCAGGGGCACGCGATGATCAGTACTGCGACGGCGGCGGTGAACGCGGCCGCGACCGAACCTCCGGTGCCGAGCCAGAATCCGAGGGTGGTCACCGCCAGGACGATCACGATCGGGACGAAAATGCCGGAGATTCGGTCTGCCAGCCGCTGGGCCTGGGCCTTCCCCGTTTGGGCGTCCTCGACGAGCCGGGCCATCTGGGCGAGCTGAGTGTCAGATCCGACGCGGGTGGCGCGCACGAGGATCCGGCCTCCCACGTTGACGGTGGCACCCACGACCTGGTCGTCCGGACCGACTTCCACCGGGACGGATTCGCCGGTGATCATGGCTGCATCCACTGCGGAGGAGCCGTCGACGACGACACCGTCGGTGGCGATCTTCTCTCCGGGGCGGACTACGAACTCGTCGCCGACGGTGAGCTGATCGACCGGGATGCGTTGTTCGACTCCGTCCCGGAGAATCGAGACTTCCTTGGCGCCGAGTTCGAGCAAGGCGCGCAGTGCGGCGCCGGCGCGGCGTTTGGCGCGAGCCTCGAAATACCGGCCGGCGAGGATGAAGGTGGTGACCCCGGCAGCGGCCTCGAGATAGATGTTGCCGGTGCCATCGGTTCGGGCGATGGTGAATTCGAAGGGGTGCGTCATGCCGGTCACGCCGGCGGTGCCCCAGAACAGCGCGTAGATCGACCAGCCGAGAGCCGCGAGGGTGCCGATGGACACCAGGGTGTCCATGGTGGCGGTACCGTGCCGGAGATTGATGTAGGCGGCCTTGTGGAACGGCCATGCACCCCACACGACCACCGGGGCAGCGAGGGTGAGCGAAAGCCACTGCCAGTTCGGGAACTGCAGTGCCGGGATCATGGCCATGGCGATCACCGGGACGCTGAGGACCAGCGAAACCAGTAGCCGCTGCCGGAGAGCGGCGGTCGGATCGGGTTGCGCAGCGGGCTCGGCGGTGGGCTCGGATCCGGAGGTCGCCGGGGGTGTGGGGAGTGCGGCGGTGGAGCCGGCTTGTTCGACGGTGGCCACGAGATCCTCGGCCGCCACTGCACCGATGTAATCGATGCGTGCCTTCTCGGTCGCGTAGTTCACCGAGGCTGTGACGCCGTCAAGTTTGTTGAGCTTCTTTTCGATCCGGTTGGCACAGGACGCGCAAGTCATGCCACCTATATCGAGTTCGATCCGGCCGTCGGCGGGATGCGTGACGGGATTCACTGTGTACTCCTCTCGAACTGCGATGGTCAGTGTCCGTGCCCGGCAGGAGCCGGATCGGTGGTGTCGAGCGTGGGTGTGGTGTCGGTGTGGGTCGTCGGGGTGGCCCCGGGGCCGAACGCTGAGCCTGCCCCGAAGGCGAGTGCGAAGACCACGGCCAGGCCGGCGGTGAATCCGGCAAACTTCGATGACGCCTTCATCGTGAGAATCTCCTGTCCGGGTCCGATAGGTGGGGTTGACTCGAGCGGGTTGTCAGTCGGCGAGCTGGTAGCCGGCTTCGTTGACTGCTGCGGCGATGGCGGCACGGTCGACCTCGGCCGACGAGTCGATCTCGACCCGGCCGCTGGCCACATCGACGTTCACACCGGTTACCTGGGGAATCCGGCCGATTTCTTCACGGACCGACGAGGCGCAGTGTCCGCAGGTCATGCCGGTCACGGTGATGGTGGTGGTGCTCATGTCGAAACCTCTTCTCGATCGATGGGGGACACAGAATCCGTGTCGGGCAGTCTCCTGGTGGGGACCGCAGCTATTTTTAGCATACCCCCCTAGGGTATGCAATGGAGATGATGCTGCCCTGCGTTCACTGCGGTCGAGCCGTTGTACTGCACGACCGGAAAATCAGGTGCTACACAGGCCTTGTCGGGAAACCGAGACGTAGGCACACCGGGAGTACTGTGCCTCAGCCGGAGCCTCTGCGCTGTCTCGGTCTCCTATACCCCGTATTGGTATCTGTTGCACAGTGTCGGGCCGCAGTTGCTGCCGACCGCCGCCCGGTACATCGGACAGGACCACGCTGTCCAGCGTGGTCCTCTCCGATGCGTCTGCAGTTCCGCAGGCTCCGGGCCAGTGCCCATCGGGGTCAGTTCAACGGATAGAGCATCTGCGCGGTCGCGGCGTAGGCAGTGTCGAAGTCGACGGCGAGCACTGCCTCGACCGGCCCGAGCACCGCATGCTGCTCCCAACTCTGGCCGGTACGGCTGCGCCACGCCGCGCCGTCGGTGTCGATACCCCACAACGAGCCGTCCTGCGCCGCGGACAGCAACGCCAGCGGCGGGGCATCCGGCACCACCGTGAAGGTGCGCCCGCCGTCGGTGCTGTGCTGCAGCCCGGCAGCGGTGCTCGCCCACACCCCGGCATCGGTGACGGCGAGCGCGGCCGCAGCCACCGGCGCACCCGCGGTCCAACTGCTGCCACCGTCGGTGGAGATCAGCAATCCAGTGACACCGTCGAAACCCACCAGCAGCTCACCGTCTGTAGCAAGAGCGTGAAAATCCACCTCGCCGGTCAAGGATTTCGGCGTCCAGGTGCGGCCGCCGTCGGTGCTGTCGATCAGCCCCAACGGATTCGGCGCCGAACTCGACGGACCCGGATGCCCGGACGCGAACAGACGGTCGGTGCCCGGCGTCCCGGTCAGTCCCATGAAGTCGTCGTCGGAGTCACCGACGCGGGTGGTGCGCCCGTTCGCGGCGATCTCGACGAGACCGGTATGGGTACCGGCCAGCACCACACCGCCGGAATCGAGGTGCAGACCGTGCAGATGATCGAGGGCCGGTTCCAACGCGACGCCGGGCACCTCCGAGGCCACGGGGGACGAAGTCGAACCCGCTGATGCTGCGGGTTGCTCGCCGGTCGTGCAACCGGCAAGCACCGCCGCAGCAGCAACAGGCATCAGGACATGCGCCCACCGGCGCAGGGGAAAACTCGACATGAGAAGCAGGAACTCGTTTCGGATCGCTCGGGTGACCGGCTCAGGTGTGAGCCAGACGGGTGGGGTCGAGGTCGAGGCGGCGCAACAGTTGGGCGTTGAGCGCCACGACGATGGTCGAGACGGACATGAGAATCGCGGCGACCGCGGGAGAGATCGCGACGCCGGCGAACGCGAGCACACCCGCGGCCAAGGGAACGGCGATGATGTTGTAGCCGGTGGCCCACACCAGGTTCTGCCACATCTTTCGATAGCTGGCATGCGAGAGTTCGATGATCGACAGCACCGCCCGCGGATCGTTCGCTGCGAGCACGACCCCGGCGGATTCGATGGCCACATCGGTGCCGGCGCCGATCGCGACACCGACATCGGCGCGGGCCAGGGCAGGGGCGTCGTTGACGCCGTCGCCGACCATGGCGACCTTGTGGCCGCGGCTGTGCAGTTCGGTGACCTTGGCGTCCTTGTGCTCGGGCAGCACCTCGGCGAAGACTTCGTCGATCCCGAGGTCGGCGGCCACGGCGTCGGCGACCTGCCGGGCGTCGCCGGTGATCATGGCGACCTTGACCCCGCGGGCGTGCAGGGCGTCGATGGCCTGACGGGATTCCTCGCGGACGGCGTCTTCGAGCGCGATGGCCCCGAGGACGCGGTCCCCTTCGGCGAGGTGCAGCACCGACGCTCCGCGCGCCACCCACTCCTGGGTCACGGCGGTAACGTCGGCGGGCACCGACAACCGCAGATCGCTGAGCATGGCCGGGCCCCCGACTGTGATTTCGGTGCCGTCGACGAGGGCGCGCACCCCGCGGCCGGGCAGCGACCGGAAGTCGGTGGCGGCGATCCGCTCGCTGGCCGGCACCCGCTCGTCGGCGGCAGTGACGATGGCCCGGGCGACGGGGTGCTCGCTATCGGCTTCGACGGCCGCCGCCAGCGCGAGCAGGTGCTCGTCGGTGATCTGGTGGGCGGCGGCGACACCGGTGACCTGATGCCGGCCCTGGGTCAAGGTGCCGGTCTTGTCGAACAGGACCACATCGACGGTGCGCATGCGTTCGAGCGAGAGCCGGTCCTTGACCAGCACCCCCGATTTGGCGGCGCGTTCGGTGGAAATTGCGATCACCAGCGGAATCGCCAATCCGAGAGCATGGGGGCAGGCGATGACGAGCACGGTGACGGTGCGCACCACCGCTTCGTCGACGCTACCGACGAGCAGCGTCCAGACCGCGAAGGTGAGGATGCCGGCGATGGTGGCGAAGTAAAACAGGAACGCCGCGGCCTTGTCCGCCAGCGCCTGGGCACGGGACGAGGAGGCCTGCGCGTCGGCGACCATCCGCTGGATGCCGGCCAGGGCGGTGTTCTCGCCGACCGCGGTGATGCGCACCCGCAGGGCGCTGTCGGTCGCGACGGTGCCGGCGACCACCGTGTCACCCACTTCGCGAACCACGGTCTTGGATTCGCCGGTGATCATCGATTCGTCGACTTCGGCGCGGCCGTCGGTGACGGTGCCGTCGGCGGGCACCCGGGGTCCGGCGCGCACCAGCACCAGATCCCCGAGCGCCAGTTCCGACAAGGGCACGTCGGTGGTGCCGGTCTCGGCGATTTTCTCGGCGGTGTCCGGCAGCATCGCGGCGGGTGCGTCGAGGGCGCCGGGGGCGGAGCCGAGGGCACGCACTTCGAGCCCATGCCCGAGCAGCATGATCACGATCAGCAGGGCCAGTTCCCACCAGAAGTCCAGGTTGAACCCGCCGAGACCCAAGGTGGTGACCCAGGACGCGAGGAACGCGACGCTGATCGCCATGGCGATCAGCAGCATCATCCCGGGCCGGCGTGAGCGGAGTTCGGCCCAGCCTCCGGTGAGGAACGGCATGCCGCCGTAGACGAAGATCACCGTGCCCAGCACCGGGGGAATCCACATGGCGCCGGGGAAGTCCGGCATGGTGTAGCCGAGCAGGTCGGCGACCATGTGGCTGAAGAACACCACCGGTATCGCCAGCACCAGTGACGCCCAGAACCGGCCGCGGAACATCTCCCCATGTGCCCCGTGCCCGGCATGCCGATCGTGCCCACCATGACCGCCATGAGCGTCGTGCTCAGGGTGGGTGTCGTGACCGACATGGGCGAGGTGCTCGCCGTGCCCGACGGGCGCATCATGCTCGGCGAGGGGCGGGCCCTGGACATCGGCGCCGTGATCGCGGCGGGCGGGCGCCGGGTCCGGGTCCGGGTGGGGGTGTCCGTGCTGCGGGTGCGACATCGAAAGCCTCCTGGGATGGCGGGCGGGCCGAGAGGAACCGGGCGGGGCTTGGTTACAGGGTGGTCAGCAGCTCACGCATGGTCTCGATCTCCTGCTGCTGAGTGTCGACGATGGTGCGGGCCATCTCCACGGCGTCGGGGAACTGTCCGTCCTCGATCTCGGTCTGCGCCATGTCGACTGCGCCTTCGTGGTGGGCGATCATCTGCTCGAGGAACAGGCGAGCGGCGTCGGTACCCTGCGCATCGGACAGCGCCTGCATGTCCTCCTCGCTCATCATCCCCTCCATCTCCATCCCCCCCATGCCCTCGTCCATGTCCATGCCGGGCATGTCGTGGCCTGTCTCGGGCATCTCGGTGGGCTCACCCCACTGTTCGAGCCAGGACTCGAGCAGCGCGATCTCCGGGCCCTGAGCGGCCTTGATCTGCTCGGCCAGGGCGGTCACGTCCGCGGGAATGTCCTGCTTGGCCAGCAACATGTCGCTCATCTCGATCGCCTGACTGTGGTGCGGCAGCATCATCTGCGCGAACATCACGTCGGCGGCGTTGTGTGCCGCGGCCTCGTCGGCGGCGGTGGT
>NZ_CALLZT010000142.1:0-165823 GCF_937858515.1 uncultured Gordonia sp.
GAAGGGTCGGTGACCTTGCCATCCTTCATCGGAAGGTCGGGTGCCGGGCGGAACGTCCCGTCGGGCAGGCGCCGGACTCCGGTGACCGAGCCGGCGGCGTCGACGATCCAGGCCACCTTCTCACCGTTCTGCTCGGCGACATACAGTCCCGCAGGCGCCTGGACCTTACCGGCGGTGTAGTCCCACTGCTCGTCGCCGAGTTCGATCTCTCCGACGAGGTCGTCACCGTTGAGGGTGCCGGTCATCCGCGAGTTGTTCTTTCCGGTGATGTCGATCTTCCCGTCGGTGATGGTCCCGCTCAGCCACGTTTCGGTGGTTGCGCCGTCGCAGGCGTAGGCGATGACGTTGGCACCTTCGACCGTGACCGAGAGTGTCGTGGTGTTGGCCGATGTCGGTGGCAGCGTCCCGACGAAGTCGGCGTTGGGCGGAAACGGAGTTGTCGCAGTCCGGTCAGCGGCCGAAGTGGGCGGCCCGGACGGCGGCGGTGTGCCGGTGCTCGTGGCGGGTGGCGTTGAGGTGCGCGCGGTGGTGTCCTCGGGTTTGTCGAAGACGGCGATGGCGATCAGTATCAGGCCGAGTATCGCCACGGCGGCGATGGTCAACAATGGCCCACGTTTTTTCATGGGTGACCTCTGGTGAGATGGTGGGACGGGCTGCGGCCCGGTGAGGCCGATCACACCAGCGTAGGCCCGCCAGGCCAGGCCCGGCAGCGTAGTCGGCTACTCGACCTACGCCGCCGCACTACCTGGTATGGGCGCTGCCCCACGCACCAGGTGTATCCAGACCTCCGGCGGGTCAGCGCATGATGCGGGCGACGAACGGCGTCGAATCCTTCAGCGAGGCCAGCACCGTTCCCGAGTGGTCCTTGTCCGGGTAGACATGCAGTTCGACGGGCTGGTTGTTGGCCTTCATCTGCGCGTACAGGGACAGCGCCGAGGGGGCGGGGACGTCCTTGTCGAGCAGTCCCTGGCCGAGGAAGATCGGCCGGTCGTAGCCCCTGTACGGCGTGCCCATGTATTCGGTGAGCGCGGCCCGGACGTTCGGCAGGCTCGACAACGGCTTGCTGAACATCGCACTGGCCTTTACACCGTCCATCTTCGGGCTCAGTTCGCTGTAGCAGAGTTCGGTGGCCTGCTTGAGCACGCGTTTGCCGAGCGGGGTGAGTACGCCGTCGACGTCGAGGTCCGGTCGGGCGTCGGCGAATCCGGCGAGGATGTAGGCGGTGTAGGCGTTGAGCGCGGCGGGCAGGGTGATCGGCGGGAAGCCGGGGCCGGCGAGCGCCACGATCTGCTCGATGTTGGCGGGGGTACCGGTGGCGACCACCCCGCGGTAGTCCAGTCCGCTGCCCGCGGAGAACGCGGTCGCGTGACGTGCCCCGGCCAGGGCGGCGCCGGCGCCCTGGGACTGGCCGACGATTGCCCACTTGCGGGCCAGCGGTAGACCCAGCTGCCGGGCCGCCTTCACCGAGTCGACGATGGAGTGCGCCTCGGTGGGTCCGTTGAGGTAGCTCATGAGCCCGGGCGTGCCGAGGCCGACGTAGTCGGTGGCGACGATCGCGTACCCCTGCTTGAGCCAGTGCGCCAGATAGGCCGTATCGCGCGGGATACGCGGATATGTCGACGGCGCGCAGTTGTCGCCGAGTCCGGTGGTGCCATGCGCCCACGCGACGACCGGCCAGCCGCCTGCCGGTGCGGTGCCGGCGGGCACGAACACGGCGGCGGTACTGACCGCATTCTTGCCGTGCACGTCGGGCGTCGAGTACAGGAAGCGTTGCGCCCGTGCGGTATTGGGTACCCACAGCTTCTTGTCGAGGGCGACGTCGCGGATGAGTGTGCCCGACCTGGCCGGGATCGGACCCGCGTAGCCGCGGACATCCATGCCCGACCAGCTGTGGTACTCGGGTTCGTCGGCCGCCGCGGTGCCGGCACCCAGGCCCCCGCCCAGACCCACGGCCAGGGCCGCGACCACCGCACATGCCCCGGTGGTCAGCCCGGTTCGCCGGCGAGAGCCGAACACCGTCGGACGTCGGAGAAGAGTGCGCGAGCGGTTCATCTGTTCGAGGGTATAAGAGCCGGTTGTGCCGCGTATGCAGCAGGTGACCAGTATCGTTGGCCCGGTGGAAATGCCGACAGTTGCGCTCAACAACGGGTATTCGATCCCACTGGTCGGGCTCGGGACCTACGCCATGCTCGGGCGCCCCTGTATCAGGTCGGTGTCGACGGCGCTGCGCAATGGATATCGCCTCATCGACACGGCCACCAGGTACAGCAACGAACTCGCCGTCGGGATGGGTATGACCGCATCGGCGGTGTCCCGCAACGACATTGTGGTGCAGACCAAGCTGTCCGGCGGCGATCACGGTTTCGACGAGGCGATCAACGCGGCCAAGGAGAGTGCACGCCGGCTCGGCGTCGACCATCTCGACATCTACATGATTCATTGGCCGTGCCCGTCGCTGGGCAAGACCGTCGACACCTGGAAGGCGTTGCTGACGCTGGTCGACGAGGGTTATGTGCGGGTGGCCGGGGTGTCCAATTTCAAACGGCATCACCTGCAGACGCTGTACGACGAGACGGGCCGGTGGCCGGCTCTCAACCAGATCCAGTGCTCACCCGTGCTGCAACGTACCGAGTTGCGGGAGTTCATGGCCGACAAGGGTATTCACGCCCAGGCGTGGCATCCGACGGGCAGCAAGGAGGGGCTGCTCAGTGATCCGTCGGTCATTGCGCTGGCCCGCAAATACGGCAAGTCGCCCACCCAGATCGCTCTCAAATGGGCTGTCACACATGGCATCAGCATCGTCCCCAAGTCGTCGCACGAGGGCAGGCAGATCGAGAACGCCGACCTGTTCGACTTCGAGTACGACTCCGACGACCTGACCGCGCTCGCCGCGCTCGACCGGGGTGAGCCGGCCGCCCGCGACTCCGATATCGACGAAGAATTCTGAGTACGCGCTAGGGTTGTCGCCGTGTCACACCCCGAATCCGGCAAGAGCCACCACGAGGACTTCTCGACGCGGCATGCGCCGATGCCGATCGAGATCCCCGTGGACGATGAAGAGGCCGGGCGAGCCCAGCGAGGGGGGATGTCACAGACTGACGTCGATCTGAAAACGCAGCTGGTCCGGTTCGTGGTGACCGGTGCCGGGTCGGGTGTCCTCGACTTCGGCCTGACATACCTGTTGCAGGCGGCCGTCGGGCTCGACCCGTGGCTGGCCAAGACGATCGGGTTCATCGTCGGCACCACCACCGCGTACCTGATCAACCGGCGCTGGACGTTCCGGGCCGAGCCGAGCGCGGCCCGGTTCATCGCCGTGATGTGCCTGTACCTGGTCACCTTCGCCGTCAACGTCGGTCTGTACGCGCTGTTCGTGCACCTGTGGCCGGACGGTTTCATCTACGCGCTCCTGGCCTACGGCATCGCCCAGGGCACCGCGACGGTCATCAACTTCGTGGTGCAGCGCGCGGTGATCTTCAAGATCGGCTGACGATTACACCTTCGCGATCACGTTGTCGGCGTACCAGTTCAGGTGGTCGATCTTCTTCTGCAAAGGTTCGGTGTCCGGGCCTTTGCTGTAGGGCACGCGGAAGCCCACGATGACGTCGGTGATGCCCTTGTCCTCCAGCCGTTTCACGCCGTCGACGGTGTAGGCGTCGAGGGAGATGACGTGAATCTCGAAGGGGTCGTTGAGTTTTCCCTCGGCCTTGCGGATGTCGGCGATCTTGTCGAGGAGGGCGTCGAGTTCGTCGCCGGACCCGCCGCCGTGCATCCAGCCGTCGCCGCGGATCACGGCCCGGCGCAGCGCGGCGTCGGCGTGGCCGCCGACGAGCAGCGGGATGGGTTCGGTGGGCGCGGGGGTCATCTTGATGCGCGGGATGTCGTAGAACTCGCCGTGGAATTCGAAGTATTCGCCGGTGGTCAGGCCGGCGATGATGTCCATGCATTCGTCCATGCGTTTGCCGCGGCGGGCGAAGTCGACGCCCATGATGTCGTAGTCCTCCGGCCACGGGCTGGTGCCCACGCCCAGTGCGAGCCGGTTGCCGGTCAGATACGCGACCGACGAGGCCTGCTTGGCGACGAGCGCCGGCGGGCGGGCGGGCAGTTTCAGCACGAACGGGGGGAACCGGATCGTGGGGGTCACCGCACCCAGTGCGGCCGCCATGATGAACGTCTCGATGAACGCCTTGTCCTCGAGGAACTCGCGGTCGCCGTCCTCGGTGTACGGGTACTTGGCGTCGGACTGCTCAGGGTAGGCGAGGGAGTCGGGGATGGTGAACCCGGAGAATCCGGCCTGCTCGGCGGCCTGCGCGAGGGGTGCGTAGTAGGCGGGGTCGGTCATCGCTTCGGCGAAGGTGAATCGCATACCCGATACTAGAACACGTTCTAGTTTCTCGGCCAGGAGTTGAGATCCCGACATGAGCTCAGAATGTGGCATGCGTCACGCGGCGGGTTCCTGTTGGTAACGCGCAGGTGTCGACGGCTAGATTAACGAGGCGAACCTAACCTCGTGCGCGCCGATCGGCGTTCCATGACTCACCTGAAAGGTCCAGGTTGTGAAGAAGTCGATCGCCGCTCTGTCGATGCGTGCCGTCTTGATGTCTGCCGTGTCGCTCCTGGCCGCACTCACCCTGTCGGCACCGGGAGTCGCCGTGGCGGCGCCAACCGGCTCCAGCGATGTCGTGGCAACCGGACCCGCCGACGCCGTCGCCAGTGGTTCCAGCGAACTCGGCTCCTCCAACGCGGGCTCGAGCACCGGCTCGCTCGGTTCCAGTGGTTTCGGCGCGCCCCGCACCCTCAACGAATGCCGAAAGGTCGGCCTCGTCGGTGCCAGCCTCAGCGCCGGACCCTGGCCCGGCGGCAGCGGCAGCCGGGACCGGCTCAAGTACAACCTCCGCAAAACCGGCAAACCGTTCCTGTACAGCGCGGCGTCGGGACGTTCGGTCACCCATGCGGGCAAGAACACCACCGGCTACTACGGCAACGCGCTCCAGGTGATCCACTGGATGCGCGGCCAGGGCGTCAACTGCTTCATAGTGCAGATCGGTACCAACGACGCCGCCACCACCAGGGGCGACGCCGGCCAGCTGAGCAGCCGCATCGACCAGATCATGAACGCCGTCGGGAGCCGTTCCCGTGTCGACTGGATCACCCCCCGCACCATCGTCAATTCCGGCTCGCCGAACTACATGAACCACGCCTTCCTGGACAAGTACATGTCCGTCATGCGTCGCCAACTCGTCCTCGCCGACGTCCGCTACGCCAACCTCGACGTCAATCACTGGGACCGCGCGTTCACCTTCTATCCCGGATTCTGGGCCCGCGACGGCGTGCACCTGGGCCTGGGCCGCACCGTCTTCGCCGACTACGTCGTCCGCTCGCTGTACATCGCGGGCTCGCGGTAAGCCGCGTTTCGGTAGATCGGGGTTTCAGGCCGGCCGGGAGATCCCCCTGGCCGCCGAACCCAGCTTCATGGCCCGCAGCGTGGTCAGCAGCTCGGTCCGGCTGTCGGCACCGAGACGCCGCTTGATCCGGGCCACGTGATGTTCGACGGTCTTGGGTGAGATGAACAGGCGCGCACCGATATCCCGGTAGGTGATGCCGTCCAGGAGCAGTGCGGCCACCTCACGCTCGCGTTCGCTGAGCATCGACGTCATGCGTGCCCGGCCGGCCGGTTCGTCCGGTTCGGCCTGGTCCTCGGGGATGTGGTGGGTGCGTAGGGACCGCGCGAGCTGCAACATCGTGCCGGCCACCCGGGGGTCCTGTGCGCACAGCGCGGCCTGGGCGGCGAGCTGGGCGGCATCCCATGTGTGGGCGTGGGCATCGAGTTCCCTGGCGGCGGCGTCGACGTCGTCGGCGTCGACGTCCCCGCCGAGCACCTGCACCCACACCTTTCCGGCCCGGGCCAGCGCGGCGGCGTAGTCGCAGGACCGGCCGGCGACGGCCAGCGCCTGGGCGTGCGGTACCAGCGCCGCCGGGGTGCGGGAGGCGATCGCCGCGTGGACGCCGTACCAGTGGAACAGGCTCGACCACTGGGCTGCCGGGCCCAGCGCGTCGACCAGTTCGCGGGCGCGGGAGACCGCGGACACCGGTTCGGCTGCCCGCCCGGCGGCCGCGGCCGCGACCCATAGTTCCCCGACGAACATCAGCCCGAGCAGGTCGACGCGGTACTCGGCGAGCACCACCATCGCCCGATCGAGCGCGGCCCGCATCGTGCCGCCGTCACCACGACGCCGCGCGATCGCGACCCGCAACGAGGATACCGCGATATCGTCTCTGGCACAGAGTATTTCACCGCAGTGGCGGTCGACGACGGCCTCGGCCCGGTCCAGGTCGCCCGACGCCATCGCGGCCCAGCCCAGCAGAATCTCGCCGCGCAGCGCATGGCCGTGGACGGCGTCGCCGGGCACCCGGGACAGAACCGAGCGGGCCGCGTCGGGCCGGCCGACGTGCAGGGCGAGCAGAGCTGCCAGGTTGGCCGCGGTGTCGACGGTCGGCCGGACGCCCAGGCAGTCGCGTTCGGCAGCCGCCGCCCGCATCAGCGTGGTCATCGCGGTGCTTCCCGACGCGCTCAGCGAGGCGCAGACACCGCCGGCGACCATCACATCGACCCGGTCGGTGAGCTGTGGCCCCGATTCGATGGGATCTTCCCGAAACTCGTTGACGGACTGTACCTTTCCGGTTATGGCGGCGAGTGTGGCCCAGCGGCCCCGGGTCGCCGGCCCGATCGCCTCGGCAGGCGTCCGGCGGCGTACCCAGTCGATCGGACCCAGTGCGCGCTCGCTGTCCCCGGCCGCGGCGGCCGCGGCCACCGACAGGTCGACCGCCCGGACGCGCTGACCGTCGTCCAGACGCTCCCACAGGCCGTCCAGCACCGCTTCGACCCCGGCCGGCTCACCGCAGCGCATCCGGTGGGTGAGTGCGTCGAGTTCGGCATCGACCGAACGGGTCAGCCCATCGGCGGCGAGCCGGTCCGACAACGCCGCGGACAATCCGCCGCCGGCCCGCAACGCCGACTCCAACGCACGCTCGATCCGGGTGACCTCCGATCGCCCGAGGGTGGTCACCGCCAGCCGGTGCACCCGAGACCTGAGCGCGGCGTCGGCGTCGAGAAGTCCCGTGCAGGCGGCGAGGTCGACGATGTCGGCAGCCTCGTCGAAGCCGACGCCCAGCGCGGCGGCGATGTCGGCGGTGCCGATCGACGCGTCGAGGGGGGCCAGCACGATCGAGGACACCTGCGCGGCGGGCAGTTCGCCGAGCCGGACGCGGATCTCGCGGTCGGCGGCCTCGTTCAGATCGGCGGTGCTCGGATGCGACTGCGGTGGTACCGGCAGCGTCGCGTGCACCAGGCACGGGATGCCGCCGGTCGCCCGGTGCACCCTGTCGGCGAGCGCCCGGTCCGATTCGGGCAACAGCTCGGCGATCCGGTCGGCGGTCAGCGACCCCAACCGGAGCGGGGGAGCGTCGAGCGTCAGCCGGGCGGCCGTGGCACGCAGCGCCGCAGGCCGGCGCCGTGGCGCACAGGTGGCCACGATGACATGGGTGTGCCTGTCGGCGAGCTCGGTGACCTGCTGTAATGCGTCGCCGTCGAGCCGGTCCAGATCGTCGACGAGCAGTGCGCACCCTTCCGGTCCGGGGTTCGCCCATCGGGTTCCGACGGTGATGCCGGCCGCCCGCAGGTGGCCGGCGGCCGCGTGCAGAACCCGGGATCGGCCACTGCCCGCGGGGCCGACGACGAGCCGGGTCTCGGCCTGGCCCGCCGGATCGGTCAGGCCGGCCACGAGTGTGCGGGCCTGATCGTCGAACCATGAGGTCACGCTCATGGGGTCAGTCACCTCCGCCGTTCTGGGTCTTCTGGTTGCTGTTGTTCTGGCTGTCGGGAGCGGCGCTCGCGGCCGGCTTCTGCACGCCGCTTTCCTGGGCCACCGGGACAGCGGAGTAATCCGCACCGGTGCCGGTGCCGGTGCCGGTGCCGGTGCCTGGTCCCTTGGCCGTTCCGGTCCCGGTCCCGTCACCGGTGCCGGTCCCGGTCCCGGGGTCGGGATTCGGGTTGGGTTCGGGGTTCGGTTCGGGGTCGGGATTCGGGTTGGGTTCGGGATTCGAGGAGACCGGTGGTGTATCGGAGCTGATGACCGGCGGCGGATTGGAAGGAGGCGTGCCAGAGTTGACCGGGACCGGTGGGGTGACCACCGACACGGGGGCCCTCGACGTGGTGACGACCGGGGGATCGGTCACCGAGCGCCGCTCCTGGGTCACCTCGGCGGTGGGCGCGGTCTGTTGCTCGGTCTCCGGAACCACCTCCTGCTGTTGCGGGGTGACCGTCCTGGTCGTCGTCGATGTGGATGATTTTGTCGCGGAACGACTTTGCGAGGTCGATGGCCGGGTGTCGGGCGGTGCGGACGCATCGTTGTCATGCAGTGCGGCGGCCGTACCGGCGATGCCGAGCACCGCCACGACCGCTCCGGCCGCGACGATCACCGGCCACCGACGCCTGCGCTTGTCGGCTGCCGGACCCTTTGCCGGTTCGGCGAAGGTGAGCATCGGCCGGGGGCCTGCACCCGGCCCACCGACCGCGGCCATCCCGGTCGGGACCGGCGGGTGAAGGCCATCGGGGCTGTACGACCCCGGAACCGGGATCGGGGCCGTCGTCTGGGGTGCTGTCGTCTGGGGTGCCGACATCTCGGGTGCCGCCATCTGGGGCGCCGCCGCCCGGGGTGATGGCATCGGCGGTGATGGCACCCGGGGAGATGGCACACGGGGCGATTGCGTCTGGGGTGATGGCATCTGGGGAGCGACAGTCCGGGGTGGTGACCCGGCCGGGCGGGCGATGCGGGCCGCACCGCGGGCCGTGGTGGTCGCGGGGTCCCGGTCTATCACCACCGGAAGATGAAACACTCCTGAAAGATGTTGGGCCAGTGCACCTATCGAGGCCCCACCACCGACGGCCGCGAGTGCGTGCAGATCGGTCACCGACAGTGGGCCCCCCTGCGGGCCGCCTCCGGCGCGTGCGGTGACCTCACCGATCGCCTGGACGACCTGATCGATCTGACCGCCGACGATCTCATCGAGCTCCCCGCGCGTGACTCGGACGTCGGTCCGATATCCCGGCAGGTCGACGTCTACGACCACCGCCGTCGCCGTCGACAGTTCCTCCTTGGCCGCGGTGCACCGCGCACGCAGCACCGATAGGGCCGCGGTCATATTCGGATCGTTGCCGGCCAGGATTGCCGGGTCGTCGACCGCCTCGGCGAGCACCGTCCGTAGCAGCGCCAGGTCGATGTCGTTGCCGCTAGGTTTGTCGACCCGCACGGGCACGGTGAGAATCCGGTCACCCTGAACCAACGCGACGGTGGTGCCGGACGCGCCTACGTCGATCAGAACCACCGGCCCGGCGGACGGAAAATCGGGGTGCTGTCCGAGTTCGGCAAGAGCACAACGGATATCGGATTCCAGAAGCACCTGCTCGCCGAGCGTGTCGCGCAGAGCGGCCACCCGATCACCGGGCCACCAACCGGGATAGGCCACGACAGCCGTTGAGGCCGTGGGGAATCCGCCGGTGGCCGCACGTGCGATCGACCTGATCGCATCCGCGGTCAGGGATTCGGCGGCATGTGCGCCACCGTCGGGTGCGGTGATGGGAACCGGATCGCCGAGGCGGTCGATGAACCCGGTGATGGTCAGACCGCCGGGACGCAGCCTCGGATTCTCGGTCGCCGTCCCGCCTTCCGGGGCCGATCCGCCACCGTCGGGAGCGGTGGGCCAGATGGTCAGTACGGCACTGTGACGAACCGGGACGGCCTCCGGACCCGGCACCGCATACAGGTTGCCGGTGCCCAGTGAGATGCCCAGTGAGGTCGCGCCCGGGACGGTGTTCATGGTCGGCTCCTCCGCGGTGAGTTGTGTTCTGTGGCGTGTTGTCCGTGAACTAGTTCGTGTGAGCCGGCTCCAAGTGAACCGGATTCGTGCGTATTCGTTCGGGTGAATGGATACGAGTGAACCGGGCGCGACGGGTGATCACATGCGTAGGGGACTACTCATTTCTGTTAGGGGCACCCTTGGGGGATCCGAGTAGCCCCGAGGTCGCATCACCCGATCCCCTAATGAGCCGATCGGCGATGCGGAGTTGTCCCCGGGGTGACGGGCAAGGCCACGGGTGATTGCCCCGAACCCGGAGGACGTGGTCGGCGATACCGTCGGAGTATCCGCTTGCATTTGCGCATAGCCCGAAATGAGGAGATTCTCGTGTCCGCGCCGTCATTGTTGGAGTTCGTCACCGCGCTGGTCCATGACCCGTCGCTGGCGGCCGCCTATTCGGCGAACCCCGAACAGGTTCTCCACGAGGCAAACCTGCCTGATGTATCACCCGACGATATCGGGGCACTGCTGCCGGTCGCCGGAAGTATGCCCACCGCGACGTCGACCGACGGCGACGCGGCCGCCATCTGGCGTAGCAGCGATGTCGCACAAGCGTTCTCGTTACTCGACGAACCTGTCATGAGTGAACCCGACCCTGCTGAATCCTTTACGGGTGAACATGTCGCGGGGGACTGGGGCGCGGGTTCGACGGACGGGGGTGGGTTCGGCGAGATTCCCACGGAGTTCTCCGAATTCGTTGCGCCGGTCGACTATCAGCCGAACGAGCAGCAGTCCTGGACCCCGAGCAGTGACATTCTGGAAGCCGATATCACCGGCACCGAAACCCACACCCTGGATCCGGCATTCCCCGATCACACGCCCGACCCGGCATTGGCAGATCACACCCCGCTGTCCGTCGCGATCGACCCCGCGTTCGGCCAGACCGGCCTTGAGCACGTCCACGAGCAGCTGCCCGACGAGCACCTCATGGGCGGCGACTGACACCCCTAACGATCCCCCCTCCTGTACGGAAAACGATGGGGGAGTGTCCCGTTCAGTTCGGGGGCGTTCGGTCATAGCGTGAAAGTCACGTCGCCTCGCAGTGAGGCACCGAAACCGAGGAGATCCGATGAGCCCCAACCCGACAACCAGTCCCGAACGGACCGCGCAGGACCACGATCGCGATGAGAACATCTTGATCGAGTTCATCCGCAGTCTGTTCGGCGACGCGGACAAAGCACAGCACTTCAACGAGAACCCCGCCGGCTGCCTGGCCGACGCCGATCTCTCACACGTCACCCCGCAGCAGGTTCACGATGCGGTGGAGGTTGTGGTGCAGTCGATTCCTGCGCCGACCCCGACCGTATCCACCCCGACCGCACCCACCCCGGGCGGTGGTGGCGGTGGTGGCGGCGGTGGTGGCCACTGGGAGCCGCCGGCGTGCCCCCCGGACAGCTCGGCGGCATCGATCATCCAGCAGATCACCAACAACTACTACCAGCAGATCATTCATACCGAGATCTACGGAGACAACAATACGGTCGTGCAGGCGATCGGCGACGGTGCCGTCGCCGCCGGCGGTGACATCAACGCACCCGTGGCCACCACCGGTGGCGTCGCAGGAGCCGACAATAAGGTCGGCAACGAGGACAAGACGGAGACGACCAACGTCGACGCGTCGAGGACCGGCGACAACAGCGGTAACACCACCATCACCGACATCGAGGACAACTCGAAGAACGACAGCCACAACGAGCTGAATATCGGTGCGGGAGAGGGTGGTAGAGGAGGCGACGGGGGTCCTGGTGCTCCGGGAACGGCCCCACCGGCGCCGGTGGCCGCACCGGTAGCCCCGGCCCCGGCCCCGGTGCAGGCCGCGGCATTCCATCCGGTTCCGATCGGTGTGGACGCGGTGCCGCTTCTCACGCCCACGCAGTCGTCCCCGGCGCCGGCCGAGCCGGTGGTGCAGGCCTTCGAACCGGTGCCGGCCACACTCCTGGCCTCGGAGACATCGTCGACCGAGCCGGTTCCGCAGGTCAATCACACTGCACCAGAATATGATTCGGAAGTAGTGCAGGAGACGCCGGCGACGTCCGGACCGTTTCGCGACGCTCCCGTCGAAGAGAATCGGTTGGGCAACAACGAGATCGGTCAGGCGGCCGTCGATCATCCCGACGCCGGCCACTCCCAGGGTGATCAGTTGCCCGGCGATGATTCTGCCGGTGACCAGCTGCCCGGTGACCAATCAGGGGCCGATCAATTGGGTGGTGAACAGTCTCCCGTCGAGCATTTGGCGGCGCCCGGGGATATCGGTATGGAGACACTGCCGGTCGATGACGGTGCGTACTCGCAGGTGTACGACCAGCCGGTCGATGCCGCACCGGTGAGCTACGTCCCCGAGATCACCCCGGTGGCCGATACCGCTCCTGCGGCAACCGAACTCGACCACCACCTGGTGGGCGGTCCCTGATCACCCGGACGGGGGAGACCCCCGGTGATCCCCCAAAGACGGAGGGGGTCAACCCCGTTCCCGGACAGCACAACAAGAAATAACGTAGAAGACATCGGGAAGCCATCCCGACAACATCCAAATCACAACTCAGGCAAAGGAAAAGACAATGAGCGGAAACCAGTGGTACGACGCGAGCAACAACGACTACAGCTCGACCTACACCAACGTCACGGCTGAGGGCACCGGAGCGGTCGCCGCCGGCGGTGACATCAACGCCCCGGTCGCCACCACCGGCGGTGTCGCCGGCATCGGCAACTCCGTCGGCAACACCACCACGACGACCACCACCAACATCGACCAGTCGTACACCGGTGACGGCAGCGGCAACACCACGGTCACCCAGAACACCGACAACTCGCAGAACGACAGCCACAACACCCTGAACGTCAACGCGGGCGACGGCGGTGGGGGCGTCGGGGGCGGCGGCTGGGGACCCGGTGGTCATGGCGGCCCGGGCGCCGGCGGCGACGGCGGCGGCATCAATCTGGGCGACATCGACATGGGCGGCCGCACCGGCGGAATCACCTCCGACAGCAGCAGCCACGTCACGAAGGATTCGTACAACGATTCGTCGTCGCACGATTCGCACGACGTCACCGATTCGTTCAACGATCAGTCGGTCAATGACTCGTTCAACGACCAGTCGGCTCACGATTCGTTCAATGGCTCGTTCAACGATCAGTCGGCCCATGACTCGTTCAACGATCAGTCGTCGCACGATTCGCACGACATCAGCGACGCCTTCAAGGTCGACAACTCGTCGCACGATTCGCACGACGTCAGCGACTCGTTCAACACCGACGACTCGTTCAACACCGACGATTCGTACAACACCCACGAGTCGACGCACTTCGGTGACTCCTACACCACGGTCGTCGGCGACGTCATGGCCGGCTTGTCCGATCCGGTCGGATTCCTCGGCGACGTCTTCGACGCTTGACCGCGGACGCCCGTCACGGGCGCACCGGGCAGTACAGTGACCGATTCCCTGGGATCGCCCAACCCGGGTGATCCCAGGGAATCGAACCCGGCAACAACATCTTTCGACCAGAACAGGCCCGGCAGACGAGAAGGAATCAGCAGATGGACGAGAACACCGCCAAGGTTTGCCAGATCCTCGGGCGACTGGTCGACATGGCACACGACGCCGGGCGCGACGACCTGGCCCGCCGGCTTCGCGGCTCGCGGGCCCGGATCGATGACCCGGCCGCCCGCGTGGTGGTGGTCGGTCAGCTCAAACAGGGCAAAAGTCATCTCATCAACGCCCTGCTGAACGTGCCCGTCGCCCGGGTCGGCGACGGCGAGACCACCTCCACGATCACCGTCGTCGGGCACTCCGAACAGCCGCGGGCGCGGCTGATCGTCGAGGAACCGCAGCCCGATGACTCCGGACGGGTGCGGGAGCGGAGCATCGAACTGCCCATCGACGCGGTGTCGCGGGATCTGTCCCATGCACCCGAAGCCGGCGGTGCCCGCGTGGTCCGCCTGGAGATCGGGGTTCCGTCCCCGCTGCTGGCCCGCGGTCTCGTGGTCGTCGATACGCCCGGAACCGGTGGGGTGGGCAATCCGCACGCCTCGGGCACGCTCGGGCTGCTCGCGTCCTCGGATGCGATCGTCATCGCCTCCGATGTCAGCCAGGAGTACACGGCCCCGGAGATGTCGTTCATCCGGCAGGCAAATGAGCTGTGCGGCAACGCTCTCGTGGTGGGCACCAAGACAGATCTGTATCCGATGTGGCGGGAGGTGGTCGACGCCGACATCGCGCATCTGCGCAAGCAGGGCACCGATCTGACCCCGCTGCCGGTGTCGTCCGTTCTGCGTGATCACGCGATCC
The DNA here is from genome assembly GCF_937858515.1 of uncultured Gordonia sp. Lineage (NCBI taxonomy): Bacteria > Bacillati > Actinomycetota > Actinomycetes > Mycobacteriales > Gordoniaceae > Gordonia > uncultured Gordonia sp. Next base: position 14,199 of record NZ_CALLZT010000142.1, read on the forward strand.
GGCTCAACGACACCGAACTCAACGACGAATCGGGTTTCCCGGCCATCCTGGAGTTCTTGCACACCAAGGTGATCGCGCAGGCCACCGCACGGATGCAGAAGCTCGTCATGGCCGAGATCGGTTCGTCTGCAGAGCATCTGGCGCTGGTTACTCGTGCCGAGTTGGAAGCGGCCCGTGATCCGGCTGCGCGCGAGGCGATCATCGCCGAACTCGACAGAGCCCGCGTCGAGGCCAAGGAACTGTCGGCGCGATCGGCGCTGTGGCAGCAGGTGCTCAACGACGGCGTGGCCGACCTGTCCGCAGATGCCGACCACGACCTGCGGATGCGCACCCGCACGATGCTCAAGAAGTACGAGGCCAGAATCGATTCCGGTGATCCGGCCCAGATGTGGGACGAACTGGGTGAAGAACTCAAGAACGAGATCGCCGAAAGTGTAGGGGACAATTTCATCGTCACCCACGAACGATCCTTCGAGCTCGCGCGGCGAGTCGCCGAATCCTTTTCCGACGCTGTCGATATGGAACTTCCCGAACGCGCCCTCGGCTCGGTCGGCGGCGAACTCGGCCCGGTCAGCGATCTGGTCGGCCTCGACCTCGAGCCGCTGGGCTTCGGCGAGAAGATGCTCGTCGGTATGCGCGGATCCTACGGCGGCATAATGATGTTCGCGATGCTGCCGGCGATGCTGGGGTTGCCGATACCCGTTACGTTCTCGCTGGCCGCCGGCATGTTGCTCGGCCGCAAATCCTACAAGGAGGACGCCGAGAACCGGCTGTTGCGGCGCCGGGCCGAGGCGAAGGTCGCGATCCGGACCTTCGTCGACGATGTGCTGTTCGAGGTCGGACGCGAGTCCCGGACCCGGCTGCGGGAAATCCAGCGCGTGCTGCGCGATCATTTCCGGGGCATCGCCGAACAGACCACCCGGTCGTTGACCGAATCACTCAAGGCGATCGAGGCATCGGCGAAATCCGAAGTGTCCCAGCAGGAAAAGCGGGCCAAGGAGTTGGAGTCCCGACTCAAGTTCCTCACCGACGTCGCCTCCTGGGCGAGCGGGGGCAAGGCCGGCGGGGACAAAGTGAGCGGGGACAAGGCTGGCGGGGACAAAGTGAGCGGGGACAAGGCGAGAGGAGCAGCACATGAGCACGTCGCCTGAACTCGCCGGACTCCTCGACGACGCCGTCGAAGTGTACCGGCGCGACCGGAACGCACCGCCGATCGCGCTCGCCGACGTCGAGCGGTGCGCCCGGCGACTGCGCGAACCGCTGCGCATCGCCCTGGCCGGTGCGTTGAAGGCGGGTAAGTCGACCCTGCTCAACGCCCTCATCGGCGAAGAACTCGCGCCCACCGCGGCAACCGAATGCACCACGGTCGTCACCTGGTTCCGGCACGGGACCACGCCGTCGGTGCAGGCCTGCCATGTCAACGGTCAGCACGCCGCGGTCCCCATCGAGCGGCGGGACGCACATCTGAACTTCGATCTCGGCCGGCTCGATCCGGCTGAGCTCGATCGTCTCGAAGTTGCCTGGCCGACACCGGAATTGAACCGCGTCACCATTATCGACACCCCCGGCACCACTTCGCTGAACGCCGAGATCTCCCGGCGCACACTGCGGTTGCTCGCCCCCGAGGACGGGACGTCGGGCGCCGACGCGGTGGTGTACCTGATGCGCACGTCCACCGCCGCGGACTATTCGACGCTGGCCGAACTCAACCGGCAGGTCGGTGGCCGGGGTGGCCCGCTCGGGGTGATCGGGGTCCTTTCACGTGCGGACGAGATCGGCGTGGGACGGATCGACGCGATGCTCTCGGCCCAGGAGATCGCCGCCCGATATGCCGGCGAATTGTCGGCATCGGGACTGTGCCAGGCCGTCGTCCCCGTCGCCGGGCTGCTCGCGGTGACCGCCCGGACACTGCGCCAGCGTGAGTTCACCGCACTGCGTGCACTTGCCGAGGCATCCGCCGACGATCTGCAGCTCGCAATGCTGTCCGTCGACCGATTCTCCCGCGAGAACAGTCCGTTGCCGGTTCCCGCCGACGTGCGTGTGGCCCTGCTGAACCGCTTCGGCATCTTCGGCATCCGTATCGCCATCGCCCTGCTGCAAGGAGGAGTACCCGATGCCGCGACCCTCTCGGCCCAATTGCTCGAGCGCAGCGGAATCGTCGAACTGCGTGAGCGGATCGAGGTGCAATTCGGGCAGCGGGCAGAGCAGTTGAAGGCCCATTCGGCGCTCACCGAACTCGCCCGGATACTGACCAGGCATCCCGTCGACGGCACCGCGCCGATCCTGGCCGCCACCCGTCGGCTGCTCGGGGACGTCCACGGCTTCGAGGAGGTGCGTCTGCTGGGCCGGCTGCGTTCGTGCAAGACGAGTCTCACCGACAGTGAGATCGTCGAGGTGACGCGCCTGATCGGCGGCTACGGGGCCTCACCCGACGACCGGCTCGGGCTGGATCCGTTCGAGGCGATGACCTCGGGCCGCGACCGGGCGTTGGCCGCCGTGCAACGATGGCGGGCCCGGTCCGGCCACCCGCTCAACGATGGTTTCACCACCCGGGTGTGCCGGGCTGCCGCCCGCAGCGCCGAGGGCATCGTGGCGCAGATGACCCGGACGTCGATGATGAGGGAATCCGGGATACGGGAACCTGGGATACGGGGGTCTGGGCATCGGATGCGGTGAGTTGGTCGTAGCTGCCTGTACCGTGGGTGCCCGTGGCGTATGTGCGGACGGTGAAGACGGCTTCGGGGGCGACCGCGGTGCAGATCGTGTACGCCAACCGGCGCGGGTCACGGCAGATCGAGCACCTCGGGTCGGCGCATTCGGCAAAGGAACTCGACATCCTCAAACGGGTCGCCGCCCAGCGCCTGAGCGAAGGGCAGGGGCAGCTAGATCTCGGCCTGCCCGAGGAAGAGCCGGCGATGACACTATTCGGGCCGGATGAACCGTTCCCGCCGGCCGAGCCGACGTAGCCGCATCCACTCGGCGAAGCCCTTCGGGTCGTGCTGCTGAATCAGGAAATACCAGCCGAATCGGGCGTATTCCTGCGGCAGTAGTTTACGCATTCCGGGCTGACTCATCAGGTAGCCGCGGTTGCGGTAGGTGAAGAACCGTTTGACCTCGTTGTCGGGGTACTGGGTGTGCATGCGGCCACCCAGAATCGGGCGGAATTCGTCGGCGCCGTCGGGATGCAGATATCCGGTGGTCAGGCAGGTGCCGAAATTCAGGCCCGATCGTTGCAGGCGGCGATGGATCTCCACCTCGTCGCCGCGGAAGAACAACCGGAGATCGGGCACGCCGACCACTTCCAGGGCATATGCCGAGAACAGTGCCCCGTTGAACAGCGACGCGATGCCGGGCAGCAGATCGTCGTCCTGCGTCTCGTCGTCGGCGAACAATTCGGAACGTTTGCGCCGCCACACCAGCCCGCGGCGCAGCGGGAAGGCGAGGGTGTCGGGGTCGTCGATGCGGGCGACCACCGGCGACACCTCGTCGAGCCCATGGCGTTTCGCACACGCGAGTAGCGTCGAGAGCACCGACGGACCGTCCGGGCGGCCGTCGTCGTCGGCGCACCATACCCAGTCGGCTCCCAGTGCGAGTGCGTGCAACATCCCGAGCGCGAAACCGCCCGCCCCGCCGAGATTCCGCTTGGAACCGATATAGGTTGTCGGGATGGGTTGCCCGGCAACAAGATCAGCCACGACGGCCTCGTCGGCATTGTCGACCACCACGAGGTGATCGACCGGACGATCCTGGGCGGCAAGCACTTTCAGCGACTCGGCCAGCAACTCGGCGCGCTTGTGCGTGACGACGACCGCGACGATACGTTCGCTCACTCGCTGTCCTTCTTCATGTCGGCCAGCACCTTGCGCACACTTGCCGCGGCCTCGGGACCCTCATAGGCCTCGACGACCTCCTCGATCCCGCCCTCCTGCCGGATCCGGCCGTGATCGATCCACAGCGCGCGATCACACAGTTGCGCCAGAAACTCGTTCGAATGACTCGCGAACACCAGAATGCCCGACCGCTCCACCAACTCCTGCAGACGTTTGCGGGACTTCTTCATGAACGCGGCGTCCACATTGCCGATGCCCTCATCCAGGATCAGAATCTCCGGGTCGGTGCTGGTCACCACCCCGAGCGCCACCCGCACCCGCATACCCGCCGAATACGTGCGCAGCGGCATCTCCAGATAGTCGCCCAGTTCGGTGAACTCGGCGATGTCGTCGACCTTGCGCAGCATCTCCTTGCGGCTCATGCCCAAGAACATGCCGCGCACCAGAATGTTCTCGTACCCGGAGATCTCCGGATCCATGCCCACGCCGAGGTCGAACACCGGCGCCACCCGGCCCCGCACCCGGCACGACCCGCTCGTCGGTTCGTAGATGCCGGCCAGCAGCCGCAGCAACGTCGACTTTCCGGCGCCGTTGTGGCCCACCAGACCCACCCGATCACCGTGCCGCAGATGCAGGTTGATGTCCTTGAGGGCCTCGACGACCATCACCTTCGAGCCCGTCGTCCCGATCACGCCGCCGGCGGCACCGATCACCGACTTCTTGATCGACCGCGTCTTGGCATCGAAAATCGGGAAATCGACACCCGCATTCCAGGTGTCGACCCGCACATCAGAGGTTGCCATTCGTGCTTCTCCTACACCCAGTAGGGCACGCGGGCCCGATAATTACGCATCACAAACAGTGCCAGCAGCCAGCCGAAAGCCGTACAACCAAGCACGATCGCCCAGTGATAGAACTCGATGTCGTTGCCCAGCAACGGCCCGCGGGCCACCTCAAGATAGTGGAACATCGGGTTGATCTCGACGATCTTGAGCCTGCTCGACGACTCGTGCGTCGTGCTGCTCAAACTGTCGGCGGACCAGATGATCGGCGTCATGAAGAACACCAACTGCACTGATGTCGTCAGCAACTGACCGATGTCGCGGAACCTGGTCGACAGAATGCCGAATACGATCGCCACCCACACCGAATTGAGGATGTACAGTGCGAACGCCGGGAACACCAGCAACGCCCCCCACCCCGGATCCTGCGGGAACACGATCAGCACGATCACGAAGATCACCAGATTGTGGGCGAAGATGATCAGCTGACGCCACACCACCCGGTACACGTGCACGCTCACCGGCGCCGGGATCTGCTTGATCAGGCCCTCGTTCTTACTGAACACCTCGGCGCCGTCGAGAATCGACATCTGGATGAAGTTCCAGAAGATGAACCCGAGCGTCACATACGGCAGGAACGTCTTGATGTCCTGATCGAACAGCTCGCCGTACAGCAGCCCCATCGCCACGGCCGTCACACCGGTGGCGATGGTGATCCACAACGGACCCAGCACCGACCGCCGGTATCGCTGCCGGATGTCCTGCCAACCCAGGTGCAGCCACAGCTCGTGCGTGCGCAACCCCTGGGCGAGGTCGGCGAGACCTCGACGCAGCGTACGCGAATCGGACACCGCGGGGGCCGGGGGGACGTCGTCGCCGACAACTACTGACACGGAGATTCAGCATACAAGCGAAACGCCCGCCACCGGTGCGGCCCGCACGGTCCTATAGATACTGCCCGGTGCTGTCGTGGCCGTGCCCCTGCGCGCCCGGCACCCCCATACCCGGCGGCAACGCCCCCTGACGCATCTGCTCCAGCTGCGCCCGGGCGGCCATCTGCTGCGCGAACAACGCCGTCTGAATCCCGTGGAACAACCCCTCGAGCCAGCCGACGAGCTGTGCCTGCGCGATCCGCAGCTCCGCATCCGAGGGCGTCACCTCGTCGGAGAACGGCAACGCCAGCCGCTCGAGCTCCTCCCGCAACTCGGGAGCGAGCCCGCTCTCCAACTCGCGGATCGACGTCTGATGGATATCGCGCAACCGGTTGCGGGACGCGTCATCGAGAGGAGCGGCCCGTACCTCCTCCAGCAACTGCTTGATCATCGTGCCGATCCGCATCACCTTGGCAGGCTGCTCCACCATCTCTGCGACGCTCTGCCCCTCGCCGTCGCCGTGATCGACGCCGACCACTACAACCTGTTCGTCGCCGGCACCCGATGCGGACGACCCCTCACTGCTGAACGGATTAGGAATCATGCGCACGAGTTTATGGGGTCACTCCGACAGCAATGCGCGAGTTTGGCCGGGGGTGCGCGTTAGGGTGGGGACCATGGCGTTCGATGTCGGGTACGTGCGTGGGCTGTTTCCCTCGCTCGGCGACGGCTGGATTCACTTCGATCCGCAGGCCGGGATGCCGATCCCCGACTCGGTGTCCTCGGCCGTGTCGACCGGATTCCGGCAGTTCTCCGCCCCGCCGAGTCCGCTCTACCCTACCGGACGGGCAACGGCCGACGTCACGGACCGGGCCCGGCGGGCCATCGCCGACCTTGTGGGCGGCGACCCCGCCGGGGTGGTCCTCGGCAACTCGCGGCTCTCGCTGATATCGGCGCTCACCGAGTCGCTGCTGTCCTCGCGCAAAGCCGTCGGCGACATCGTGGTCAGCCGCACCGACGACGAGGAGAACATCATCCCGTGGCTGCGGCTGGCCAAACGCAGCGGCTGGAATACCCGGTGGGCCGAGATCGACGTCGAGACCGGAGAGCTGCCGTCGTGGCAGTACGAGAAACTCCTGACCGGCCCGGTGTCGGTGGTGACGGTGTCGATGGCGTCGACGGTGACCGGCGTGCTGACCGACCTTCAACCCATCGCCCCGGGAGCCGCTCACGCGCGCGCGTTGTTCGTCGTCGACGCCACCAGCGCCGCACCGTTCCACACTCTCGACATCAAAGAACTGGGCGCCGACGTGGTGGTGGTGTCGGCGCAGCGGTGGGGTGGTCCGCCGGTTGCGGCGATGGTGTTCGCCGACCCCGACCGGATCAACGCCCTCGAATCGGTCAGCCTCGACCCGCAGGCCACCGGCCCCGCCCGCCTCGAACCCGAACGGGTCAGCGGCGCCCTCCTCGCCGGTACCGTTGCGTCTGTCGACTACCTGGCCGGCCTCGACGAGGATTCCGGCGGTGAACGTCGGCACCGGCTGACCACCGCGATCAGCGGTCAGGCCGAATACCTCGGCCGTCTCATGGTGTACCTGCGGTCCACGCTGGAAAACCTGAGCCAGGTACACGTCATCGGTGAATCGGCCAACCGGGTCCCGTTGCTCAGCTTCACCTTCTCCGGCGTCAGCTCCGACAAGGTGGTCCAGCGCCTCGCCGACAACGGAGTCCGCGCCCTCGCCGGTGTCCCCAGCCGCGCCCTCGACGTGATGGGCGTCAACGATTTCGGCGGTGCCGTCACCATCGGCCTGGGCCCCTACTCCACCCCCGTCGAAGTAGATCACCTGGCCCGCACCCTCGCCTCCCTCGGCTGACACTGCACATTGCCGTCACCGGGTAGCACTCGGCGCTACTCTCGGGGGTGAGTTCGGCTCGAGGTGAAATCAACCAGCGTGACCTGCGCATGCGGTCGCGCGAGATCATGGATGCCGTCGAACGTGGGGAGTCGTTCACCGTCACCCGCTACGGTCGTGAGATCGCCGAACTGGTCCCGATTCGTGGCCGTCGTCGCCCGGCAGCCGGCGAGCCACCTGCGCAGCCAGACAACGCATCGTGATCCCCGAGGCCGAGCCGGTACTGGGCTGGGGCACGCTACTTGATCCCTGAGGCCGAGCCGGTGCTGGGCGGGGGCACGCCACTTGATCCCTGAGGCCGAAGCGACGAAGGAGCGAGGGTCTCGAAGGGTCCGGTGAGATACCACCCTCACCGGACCACCCCGAAACTCTCACGCAGCGAAACGCAACAACACCTTCCCCACAACATCCCCACTGTCGAGCCGCGCATGTGCCGCCGCGGCATCGTCGAAATCGAATACCGAGTCGACGATCGGAACCACCCGTCCGGTCTCGATCAGCGGCCAGGTGACCTCCAGGGTCTTGGCGGCGACCTCACCCTTCCCGCCGGCCCCGTCGACGGGCCGCGACCGCAGCGTCGTCCCGAACACCGACAGCCGTTTCGCCAGCAGCACCCCCATGTTCAGTTCGCCCTTCACCCCGCCCTGCAGCCCGATGGTGACCAGCCGGCCCCCGGTGCGTAGCGCGGCGATGTTGCCGGGCAGGTACTTGGCGCCCATGATGTCGAGGATGACGTCGGCACCACCGTTGTCCTTCATCACCTGCGCAAAGTCGTCGGTGGTGTAGTCGATGAGGATGTCGGCACCGAGTTCGGCACAACGATCAAGTTTGGCCTGGTTACGGGCGGTGACCGCGATCCGGGCATCGAGTGCGGACGCGAGCTGGATGGCATGGGTACCGATGCCGCTGGACCCACCGTGGATCAGCAGCAGTTCCCCGGCTTGCAGATTCGCGGTCAGGAGCAGGTTCGACACGACGGTGCACGCCACCTCGGGCAGCGCGGCCGCGGTCTCCAGGTCGACCCCCGCCGGAACGGGCAGCACCTGCGCCGCCGGCACCGCCACCTTCTCGGCGTACCCACCGCCGGAGAGCAACGCACACACCTCATCGCCGACGCACCACCCGTCGGCGCCCGGCCCGAGGGCACTGATCCGCCCCGACACCTCCAGCCCCAGAATCTCCGACGCCCCCTTCGGCGGTGGATATGCCCCCCGTCGTTGCAGCAGGTCAGCCCGGTTCACCCCGGCGGCGACGACGTCGATCACCACCTCACCCGGCCCGGCAACCGGATCGGGAACCTCGGACACGGACAGGGACTCGGTATCGGCTACGGCGCGCACAACCTCCACTCTGACAGAACCCCTATTCACTTTGTGGCCCGATACCCGCGTCGAGTACCCTCGTGGCCGAAGGAAGCGTGGCAGAGCGGCCGAATGCACTCGCCTTGAAAGCGAGCGTCCGTAACAGGACCGGGGGTTCAAATCCCTCCGCTTCCGCAGGGAAGGGCCTGGTCAGAGAATGTTTTCTGACCAGGCCCTCGTCGTGGCCGGTATCGGCTCGGCGAGAGTTGACACACGAGTTGACACACCCCACCTGGGAAAAGTCGCTAGATTAGTTCCGTGGCGAGGCTTCCAGAGGGTGTCGACAAGGTCGAATACAAGAGTGGCGCGGTGCGCTACGAGGTCCGCGTGGACGCCGAGGTCAACGGTGTGCGGCGCCAGCAGCGCCGCAGATTCAAGACCGTTGCCGAGGCCACGGCGTATAGGAAACAGGCGATCGCGGACTCGGTGGCGGGCAAGCTGGTGCCTTCGACAGATCTGACGGTGAAGCAGGCGATCGAGGAATGGCTTGACGCCCAGCGCGTCGCGCCGGGCACTGCGGCCGCGTACGAGTCGGCGTTGGCACCCGTAGTCGAGAGGTACGGCAGACGGCGTGTTCAGACCATCGAGAAGTCCGACGTGGAAAAGCTGATCTCGGACCTGCGCGACGGGAACGGCCCCGGCGGGCGTCGGTGGTCGCGGAACACAATTAACCCGATGCGGGCGCGCTGGCAGAGCGTTTGGGCCGATCTTGTCGAGCAGGGGAAACTCGGCCGCAATCCTGTCGAGTTGGTGAAGCCTCTCCGGAAGAGGGACGATCCCGTCGCGGCCAATTCCGGGATGCTGGATCTCTCCGACCGGCTCACCGATGTCGAGGTGGAAGCGCTGAGGGCTGCCCACCCGGCGACGCCGCCGGCAGAAGGGCACATGCGGTCGGCCGGATACATTGCCGCAATGCGCGCCCCGATGATTGCACTGGGTCTGCTCGGCCTGCGGCGGGGGGGGATGGCCGGGTTGCGGTGGAGCAGCGTTGATCTCGACAAGCGCACGATGAAGGTAGCGGAAACGACACGGATTGCGGTGCGCGGCAAGGTCATCGAGCAGAACGTAGGCAAGACCAGATCGGCGTCAAGGTGGCTACCGGTGCCCGAGTGGGCACTCCTGGTTCTGCGCGAGGCGAACGCGCGGCAGGAGGTGGAGAAGAAGAGATACGGGGCGAAGTGGCTCGGTGGCGACGACGGCTATGTCCTGACGCAGCAGAATGGACGACCCACGTCGCCGCGCACGCTCGACAGTTGGTGGCGTGATTCGCTCGTCGCGGCCGGGGTACCGCACCGGCGGTTGCACGCGGCCAGGCACACGACGGCGTCGTGGCTCATAGCGATGGGGAGATCACCGGCCGAAGTAGCCATGTGGCTTGGGCATTCCGACGGCGGTGAGCTGGTGTTGCGGACGTATTCACATGTGCACCAGGACGATTTGCGTGATGTCGCGGCGGCGTTGGATTACACGAAAGAGCGCGTAATGCCGGAGGATCGCGGACCAGTGCATCCGCTACAGGAGGAGATTCCGCCGCGACTCTTGGCTGAGATGGGATTCGAGGTAGGTGAGGACGGTCAGTTGGTGTGATGGTTGATGGGTCCGTCAAAGGTGATGGTGCTGTCGGCGTCGAGGTGGCCCTGCTCCATCTCCACCTCTGACGGGTGCCTCGGAGCCTCCCTCTGCTTCCTCTCCCATGTCGGACCCCTCGCAGTGCCCTGCTCCATCTCCTCCCATGTCGGCGTAGAGGTGGGCGGTTGATGGGTCCGTCAATGGTGGTGTACCCGTGTGGAACAAACGGTTGTTCGATGATGTCTGTGTCGCCGTATCGACGGATAGGCCAGCGTTGTCGGACACTCATGACACAGTGATCACCGTGGCAACTACGAGCGGCTTCCAGGACCCCATCGAGCTTGAGCGGCATTACGGCCTGTGGAACTCCCCACGGCACTTCTGCTGGAATCACGCGATCCCCGAGGCGCAGAGCGACGATATAGACGCTCTCGCCGAGTACTGGGCGAGGCTCCGCGACGATGTGAGGAAGCACCGCATCTCGCGGAAGGTCAACATCGCCGCGGAACAAGGCGTGATCGCCGAGATGATCGACGGAGTGTGGATTCCTCGTCACTACGCGGTCGAACCCGGCGTCGCCGATGAGATCACCGGCCCACAACGGCGGGTAAAGGGTATCGAGTGCCTGGGCCAAGCTGGTACCTACGGCGCGGCGAGATGCAATAACAAGTGGTACGGCAGCGGCAGTGCCGACTTCAGCGACGACGACTGCCCGCGAGAAACTGTGGATCTGGACGTCGGAGGGGGAGGCTCCGAGCTGGCGGCGGCCATCGCGCACGGTGACGAGATTGAGCGCAGCTACGCCGAACGCGTCGTATGGCAGCGGCTCCACCAGCCCGAGCTTCGCAAGATGACTCTCGATCATCACGGGACCGCCTGCGCGTACTGCGGCCTGGACGTCCCGCAGATCGTAGAGGCGGCCCACCTGGTCGCCGACGCCGAAGGCGGAGCGGCAAGCGTGGAGAACATGCGCCCGATGTGCCCGAACCATCATCGTGCGTACGACGCTGGCCTCCTGGTCTGGGATGGACACCGGTTCGGGCCGGCCGACGGTGCCCCACCGGTGGGTCCGGCTCCGGGGCCGGCGTAGATCCCAGTCGTCTCGCATCCGGTACCGTCACCGGACGCCGGATCAGTGCGGGCCTTGCGAGACCCTGCGGCCTGCGCTTGCGCCAGCCGCGGCGGTGATCACCGGCACCTCGCTGGACCACCGGCTTGCGGACGTGGCGGAAACGATGGATCCCCGCGAGCACGGTGCTCGCGGGGCCTGGTGGGCATGCGTCGAATCGGATGCTCAGCCAGCCGAGCGTGCCGAGGTCGACCGGGATCTCGATCTCGACCGGTCCATCGTCAACGGCCGAGAGGGCCTTGCGCTGATGTCGACGTCGCCGAGGAAGACGCTGACGGAGATGCTGATCTGCTGTTCGATGCCGCAGTGAAGTGGCTACGGCACCGGTGCTTCGGTCTCGGTCTCGCCGGCGTCCTCGGCTGCGAGCAGACCCTCGGGGATGACATCGCCGTGCTCCCGGCGCAGGTACTCCTTGGCCTCGTCGAGCGAAGGGTCGTGCTGAAGGCTCTTCTGGAAGTAGTCGAGGCGGTGCCTGGCCCCGTCGATGATCTGCCCCCAGGTGCGGACCCAGACCCGGACCGTGGCGCCCGGAGCCTCGGGCAGCTGGGGCTCAAACACGATGCCCTGCTCACGTCCTCGCTGATTGGCCTCTTGCCGGACATCGTCGTCGATCTCGCTGGTGACCAACCAGAAGTCCCACTGCGTGGTGGTGCTCGCGAAGCGTGGATCCTTGGCAACCGCCTTGGCGTACGACTTGATCTGGCGCAGTTCGGTGTCTCCGGCGACCACCTTCGGCGCCTTCAGCTCCACGACGAGGTGCCGATTGCGGTCATGCTCGGTGGCCGCTGCCGACAGGAGCAGGTCGAGCCGGCCGACGGTGCCGTCGAGCCGTTTGACCGGCTTCTTGTCGCTCCGGTTATGGCCGAGCAGCTCGCGGTGGCGGTCCAGGGCCGCGGTCAGGCCCCTCTCGCTCACCATGTAGTTGTACTGCTCGCCGAACACCCAGAGTTCGCGCTCGAGGATCTTGTGCAGGTGATCGCGTTCTCCGACCAGCTTGTGCGCTTCCGGGTCGAACACCATCAGCTGAAGCGCAGCGAGGAACTCCAGGCGGTTCGTGACGTCGGTCGATGCCTGGATGACCCTGGACAGCCCGGTGCCCTTCAGGAGCCTGTCGAGGTGCTCGCGCTCCTCCTCGGATAGGCCCACGTATTGATCGAGCAGCGCCGTCACGTCGCCCGGCCTCTGCTGCAACGAGTCCTTGAGCAGACCGAGGGTGAGCCGTTGCTTACGCTTGCCGTCCTTCGGGATGTGCCGGACGACGGACGTTGCCAACACGTCGAACGTCGCGCGCTCGACCTCTTCTTCGACCGACTCCGGCTCGCCCTGGTACGGGTAGACCTTGGTGGACTTCCAAGTCTGGACCTGCTCGCGGCGCTGCTCGTCGCGGCGGGCGTCAAGGTAGTCGGCGAGCACCTGGTCCAACTCCTTGAGCATGGCGCCCAGCACGGTCGGCGTGGTCTCCATCCTCGCGACCGGCCACTGGTCGTGGTGCTGGGGCATCTCGTCCCAGAGCAAATACGCCGAGTACGAGAAGTCCGGCCCCGGAGCGGAGTCGAGGGTGTCGACCACGACGGCGTCGGCGTCGCAGAGGTGGATTTCGCGCCCGGACGCCTTCTTCCACTCGATCACGCGGAGCTTGGCGTGGAGGACGGTGCCGTCGTGCCCCCACTCCACCGGCAGCTCGGTGTCGCGGGCGATGTTCTCCGCGGGGAGAATGCGCTGGCGGTCGTAGGCGACCTCGACGCCGTCGTGGGCGATCAGGTACGGCGCCAGCGCGGTGGTGAGCCGGTCGGCGGCGGTGTCGCCGTCGAGGGGGTCGAGCGATTCCTTGCCCTCGGCGGTGAACTTCGTCCCGGTGCCGGCGTCAGTTTCGGCGGGGTCAGTGACGGCGATGTGGTCGCGCGTGGCAGATCGAGCGGTGACGACCGAGCGCAGGCGTTTTCCGTCGGTGCTGTCGGCGACGGTGTCCCACTCGATTTTGGTGCCGAGGGCGAAGGCGCGCAGGCGACCACGGCCGAACTTCCCGTGCAGCGGCCGCTTCTCGCCCTGGCTGCGCAGCGCGGTCCGTTTCCACGAGCCGCCGACCCGCTCGAATGCGCTGCGCACCTCCTCGGGCGCGACGCCGTGGCCGTCGTCGGTGATCTCGACGCCGATGACCACATCGGTCTGGCTCCGGTTCAGGACGACTGCGACGTGGTGCGCATCGGCGTCGAGGCTGTTCCAGACGAGTTCGATCACGGCCTTGACCGGGTCCTTCTCGTGGGCGAGGCCCTGGACGTGATCGTCGCCGACGACGAGTGGGTAGGTCTTCACTCGATCATCTTGTCAGGCAAGTCCGACAAGCGGAGGCAGGTCAGGCACACCGTGGGATTTGGACGGTGGACGCCTGGAGGCGCCAGTGCTGGCCAGTTCGAGCAAGGCACTGCGGAAATGCTGTAGGTTCTGCCGGGCTTGCGATCCGATGTCGATGAACAGCAGCGGAATCGACTCGCCGAAGCCCCGGACGGACATGGGGTCGGGCAGCGAGGCCCCGGCCGGCAGGCTCACCGGGAACAGCAGACCTGAGGCAATGACGTTGTCCGACCACTTCTCGTGGTGGCCGTACGCGACCGCCTGATAGATGTCTGACCGAGACACGGCAATGCGGACCTTCTCGCTGAGGACGATCGAATCTGCTTCAGGCGTGGTTGTCGGTCCGGTCAGGACGTTCTTGTACTTGGTGTCCAGGAGCAGCCACCCGTGGCCGGGGACGCCGATGACGAGGTCGGGATCGACCTTGGAGGTCCTGACCCGGAGTCCTGAACTGTCGTGAACGGTGGCTGCGGGCGGCTTAGTCTGGTCGAGCTCCACTTCGTCGATCATCGTCACGATCCCGCGCACGGACTCCTGGAACAGGACAGGCATGCGCCACATGAACGACTCAGTGTCCAGGCCGCCGGCCCGGATGCCGGTGAATCGGCCGTCGAGTAGGCTGCGCGTGGCCCGGAGCACCTGGGCGTAGTGGCGCTGCGGCCCGCGGGTCGAGGTCGCGCGCAGCACGGTCTGGGTGACGTTGACGTCGGAGACCTGGGCGAACTTGGGCAGAGCCGATGCGACCCGGTGGCGGACGGCCCGGCCCGCGGCTGCGACGGGAAGGCTGTGGCTCAGTGCGGCTACGTGCCGGAGTCCTGCCTTGAGCACCTGGTTGTTGGGCGTGTCCTGGGTCTGCTCGATGGTGCGGCACGGTATTTCGTTGGCACGACCGGTGGCCAGGTGGCCGGTGACGTACCGGTCGAGCAGGATCCGGCCCTTGACCTTCCCGTCGAAGACTCGCTCGTTCGACCTGTAGTCGCGACGCAGCCAGCGCGAGGCGAAGGCATCAATGGCGTTGACGTGCCACATGAGCAAGCACGCGGTGGGATCATCGTGGACCTCCGCCAGGGCAGCCTGCTCGAAGTCGAGGACGCGCAGGGCCTCCTGCCGCTGGCCGTAGGCGTAGTCGGCGAGGAAGAACATGTCGGCATCGGGAAGCTTCGGCGCCACGGTGAGCGTCAAGTCCAGTTCTCCGGCGACGATCCGGCTGACGCCGACGCAGTCGCCGGCCGTGAGGGTCCAGTCGCGCTGCCCGGGCGATCGCTGCACCGAGCAGTCGGCGGCGCGCCAGAACTCTTCGGGGACACCCTCGGCCACCGCGGCGTCGATGGGCACCGAGCGCCGCTCGCCGACGTCGACCGGGTGCGAGCGGGTCATGGGGCCGGCTCGACTGGATCCTCGTCGGCGGGCACGTCTCCGTCAGCGGCGGCCCAGACCTGCTGCGCGAGCAGGTCTGCGAGACCCTCCGCCTGCTGGCGCTGCGTGGCGTCGGCGGCGAGTGCGAGCTGGCTGCGCAGGGAGTTCAGGGCGGCGGCGTCGATCTCGCCCTCCATCTCGTACTCGGACAGCAGCGGCAGGACCTCGTAGACGTAGCGGCCGGCGAGGACTTCGAGGGAGCTGTCGTGCTCGTCGGCATCGGCGAGGAAGTACGACGGTCCGACCTGGAGGCCTGCGGGCGCGTCCGAGAGCGCCTGAGCGGTGAGCATGGACAGGTGGAGGGCGGCCTCGCGCGTGATCTCGGAGTCGAAGTCGTAGCTGTGGATCGGGGCGTCGGTGGCGTAGACGTCGAGGAAGACGAACCGGCGGCGCAGGGCGTAGTCGATGACGGCGATGGACCGGTCGGCGGTGTTCATCGTGCCGATGACGTGCAGGCTCTCGGGCACCGTGATGGACGCGTCGCCGTCGACCGCGTACGGCGTGGAGACCGCCTCGCCGCGGTACTCCAGCCCGTAGAGCAGCTCACCGAAGATGTTGGGGATGTTGCCGCGGTTCATCTCGTCGAGGATGAGGACCAGCTCCAGGTCGTAACCTTCTTCCTTGAGCTTGTTGCCGACGCCGACCATGAGGCTGAAGAGCTTGTGCCTGGGGGTGAAGGTGACGCCGCCGGCTACGGGCTCGGCGACCAGGGCACGGACGAAGTCGGTGTAGTCGTAGCCGGGGTGGAACTGGACGATGTCCCAGAGCGTGGCGATGCCCAGTCGCTGGACCTCCGCGGCGATGCCGTCGACGGTGCGTTCGTTGACGGGCAGGGAGTCGATGATCGCTTGGAGACGGCTCTTGCCGACGTGGCCCGAGGTAGCCCATTGGACGTACCTCCTGGCGACGTAGGTCTTGCCGGCGCCGGGCGGGCCCTGAAGGACCACCTGTCCTCGGCGGCGGACCTGGGTAGCCAGTTCGTACAGGTCGTCGGGAAGCGGGCTGCGCCCGGCCGGGGCGGCCACGGCAGCGCGGGGACGCAGCGCATCGAGGAACTCCCCGGAGGAGAGACCCAGCCAGGCGTTGGCGCCGATCGCCACCGCCAGTGCTTGGTTCCGTCCGCGGACTGGAACGATGCCCTGGTGGCTAAGCCGTTCGGCGACCAACTTCACCACGGGAACGGCCGCGGACCGGGTCGGTAGCAACCGCTCGACGCCGATGATCGATCCGCCGTGCTTCTCCGGAACGATGAGGCGGCAACGCTCAAGAAGGCTGAGGATATTCATCACCGGCTTGCCGTCCTTCGGGAAAGACGGATCGTTGGGTGCGTAGGTCGTGAGCGCTTGGCCGAGGGCTTGGCGGTTGATCATCGCCTCGTCGAACCGGCCGTCGTCATCAGTCAAGAAGGTCTGCGTGATCGTGTCCAGCCTGGTGTCGGCGAGATTGAGCGCGGCCCAGAGGACGAGGTACTGGTAATTCTCGGCATCTCGTGCCGACCGGAGGAGCTCGTTGTCGATGACGACTTGGGAGCCGGCCTTCGCGCGGTCATCCACGGGCGGGTCGTAATCGATCAGGTCGTTCCACAAAGGCGAGGGCGTCGAACCCTGTGCGATCGCGGTGCTCTCCAGGAGCTGTTCCACCTCGGCGGCGGTGGTCGTTCCAGGCTCAACGGTTGCCAACTTCTCCATCATCGCCTCGGGCGAGGTGAACTTTGTGAACGAGATCATTCCGACGGTAGGCACAGGCACCCGCTCAGTCTGCCATCACGCAGTACTCGTACGTGACCGACTCCGCGACGGCTATAGGGTTCATGGAATGAGTGACGAGGATCGCGAGGTTGTTGACGAGGGCGGCACCGACATCGCTGGCGAGGTACGCGAGATCACGACCAGTGGCTGGCCCGAGGGCTATGTGTACGGTGCGACGCGGTATGCCGATGTGATCTTGCAGCAGGTGTTCGGCCGGCGGTGCAATGACCTGCAGGCGGCGTTGGCCAGCTTCCGCCCGACACTCGACGAACTGCGGTCGGGCGGCGGCGGGCGCACGGTCTTCGTCAAGCGGTTCGACGACTCGCTAGCCGCGAAGCTCGACAGCGGCCAAGTGGTGTGGGGCAAGCAGAACATCACCATCGAGAAGCATGTCGGCTTGGACGGCAAGGTTTTACGGACCATGAAGACGCGTGGCCACGAGATTGACATGTTCGGGCTGGGCAGCGTGGACGAGCCGCTTCCGGGCGTCGGCGTCGAGATGGAGTGGAATAACAAGGACCCGTTCTACGACCGCGATTTGATCAATTTCCAGGCCCTGCATCATGAGGGCGCAATCAGCGTCGGGGTCATTGTGACCCGAGGCCCGGGACTCCAGGAACTGATCGGCCCAACGGTGCGGAGCAAAGACAGCGGCTTCAAGTTCGGCCAGTCGACGACGCACTGGGACAAGTTGATCCCGAAGGTCAACCTGGGCGGCGGCGGCGAGTGCCCGCTGCTGTTGGTTGGCATCGAGCCCGGCAGGGTCGACGGTGTCGAGTTGGCTCAGGACGTCAAGGGCAAACTCGACGAGCTGGCAGTGGCAGAAGAGGTCGAGCGCGAGGCGAAAGTGTGGCGGAGCCAGGGTCGGACCTACGCGGAATGGCAGCGCGAACTCGGCGATCGGAAGCGGGTGATCTGGGATTTGATGCCTCCGGTCGCCGAGGACAGTGGGGCCTGACGGCAGGTCAGGCGGTGACAGCCGCCTTCTTCGTCGTCGTCCGCTTGGCGGGGGTCACCCGCTGGGCGCCATTGGGCACCTTCGCAGTGGAGACCCCGGCGTTGTTCTTACCGGTTCCGCCGTTCGCCTTTGGCCGGCCCCGGCCTCGTAGTGTCGCTCCGCCTTGTTCGAGCAGACCCCTGACCCGCTGGATAGAGTAGCCCGACTCCTGAGCGAGTTGGTCTATCGACGAGCCCGCTGCGTATTCGTCGACGAGGATGCGAGAGAGTCGGTCGGCGAGCCACGGGCTCAGTCGCTCGTTCGGTTCGAGCGCCGGGAAGGACTCGATCGCACCGCCGGAGTAACCCTTGTGGGCTTGCCCCTTCGGCTCCACCTCTTCGCTGGACTCGTTGCCCCATGCCGACCAGCCGGGCCGGGCGTAGCGGGCGAACATCTCCAGGTACGGACCGGGAGAGCAACTCTCGATCAAGTCGTACTGCTCGTCGGGCTTGCGGGAGTGCTCACGCTTGCGGGTCTCGATCATGTTGACCGTCGACCGGGCAGGTTGCAGGGTCCGCATGGAACCCTTGACACCGAACAGGATCGGCTCAGTGACGTTGCGGAAGTAGAAGCCGACCCCGCGGCCGTCCGGTCCGCCGTCCTTGCGGCGCTTGGCCCAGATGACATTGGAGACGTATCGGAAGCCCCACGCCTGCAAGACATCGATGCCTTCGAGCAGTAGAGCGTTGGGCACCCAGAGGTAGAGGTGGGCATCTTTGGCGGTGGCATCGGCGACGGGCAGGGCCTTGATTGCGTCGAGGTCCAACGTCCCGTAGCGATCGAGCCGTCGGTGCTCCGGGGCGACCTTGCCGGTGCGGTTGGCGAAGCGCCAGGGCGGATCGGCGAGGATGGTCTTGAAGCCCCCGTCAATGGTGGGGAGCGGTGCTATGTCAGAGGTCTGCGGCAGAGTGTCGATTGTCGGCGTCATAGGAAAGATCCTATCAGTAAAAGATCTAGTAGATGAGATTAGATCTTATGGCGTGTCTTCTCTTAGTTAGTTAGCGGCAGGATCGCCAGCGGGACCAGGGCGCCACACCGTCGGGCACGGGGCCGGGGCATTGGCGGCATCGCGGTGGGTCTTGAGCCAAGTTGAGGCCGCCGCGGTGGACACGCCGGCCGTTCGCGCAGGGCACGCACGGTGGCTGGTGTGGGCGTGCTGCGGGCAAGCTAAGACCCCGCGAGCGCTGGGCTCACGGGGTCTTAGCGGTCGAGGTCGACGGCTGCGACGATGGCCTCGGCCTGGGCGAGGACGTGGATCATGTCGCCGATCGGTTGCGTCGCCTCGAACTCGGCGTCGACCTCCTCGGGGGTCATGGCCTCGTCGTCATCCACCGGATCAGTAGATCGCAAGTGCGACAACGGCCGGGGGGGTCACGTCCCCGTCGTCGCGGTAGGGGAGGGGGAGCAACCCCCCGGCCCCGCCGTCTTTCCCCTCTTGGAAGTCGCGGGCGACCCGCTCCCGCCGCTGTCGCTCCACCTCGTCGGGCGGGACCAGCCCGGCGCGCCGCATGTACTCCGCGTGGGTGATCCGGCCCGCGGTGTAATCGCGGACGATGGGCCGCACGGACGGGTCGAGCTCGCGCCCGGCGGCACCGAGCACGCCATCGGCGAAATCCATGGCGGCTTGTACCTCCTCGTCGGTGCGGCGGCGGGTGTGCGGGAACGCCTCGTCGAGGGCGCGCTCGAAGTCGATGTCACCGGGCGATCCGGGCGGCGGGATCACGCCATCACCGGTGCCGGCCGACGCGGCGAGCATGTCGGCGATGGCTTCGAGCTGGTTGGCGATGTCGGCGGCGCGGGCGTCGTAGTCGGGGTCGCCACTGGTCATGCCGTGTCCTTATCTCTTGTCGTTACCACTGGGTCGGGCCACCCCACCACCCCGACCGTGGCCGGCGCGGAGCGCCTGCCACGGGTGCACCCGGCAGGGCGAGCGTGGAACCCACAGTTCAGGACACGTCGGCCACTGCGCCACGAGATCCTCGAACTGCGGTACCGGGTCGACCCATTCGGCGTCGTCGATGATGTCGGCGACGACCTGGTCGACGTCGATGCCCTCGCCGCGAGTGAGCCAGAGCAGGTCGAGCTGGTCGGGGTCGTCGTCGGACATAGATGGATCATCTCTCACGGGTCCGACATCACGTCAGAACGACCGGAAGATGTAGACACCGCTGCCGGGTGCGTCGACGGTGGTGTACTCGCCGGACAGCCGGAGATCCCGCGCGAATGCCGCGTGGTCGAAGTACAGGACCAGCGGACTGTCGTCGTCGACCCCCTCGAACATGCCGGAGTCCTCAACGTAGGAATAGGCGAAGTCGGTGAGGCTGTCCCACTCGCCCGCATAGGCGTCGACGAACCCGTCGACGTCGGGAGGGCCGTCGTTGATGTCGGCGATCGTGCACCACGCGAGGTACGCCGGCCGCAGGTGCTCGTCGACAGCGTCGATGGCGCGGCCCCACTCGGCGGCCTCGTGAGGGCTCATTTCCCCTGTGCCCCTTGGCATTCCGTCTGAATCCAAGCAATAGAGCTCGTCATCGTCGTCATAGGGCACGTCGGTGCCGGCGTGCAGCTCGGCGACGGTCACCTCGTCGGCGTCGATGGCGGGGACCCACTTGCCGATCAGGCGGGGAACGCCGTCGTGGGAGCCGTTGTATGCGGCGAGCGACCCGACCCACACGGCGGGTGGGTCGGTGTCGGTGCGTGCGGTCATGGTCGGTTCCTCTCCTCGACATGGGTGTCGAGGAGAGTCGGCCGGCGGCTGCGCCGACCGGATGAAAAGGCGACCCCGCACCGACGGGACGGTGCGGGGTCGGGAGGTCAGCGTCGGTAGCAGGTGTTTTCGAGGCTGTCTGCAAGTCCAAGAGCCACATTCGGTCGCAGGATCAGCACCTCGGCACCGTCAGCGGTCACGACGATCATGCCGTCGGGGTCAGTGGTGACATGGATCTGTTGTCCGGCTTGTGTTTTGAGCGTCGGATCTACGTCGGTCATGTCGATCACCCCTGCCCGCTGGCCGTGACGCCGACAAGCTCGGGCGCGGCTGGGCTGGCGATGACGATGACCTCATACATGGCCTCAATGCCCGCGTACCCATCGCCCTCACCCGTATAGGCGATCAACTCGTCGGCTGCCCAGTCAGCGGGGTGTTGGTACGGCCCGGGTGGCGGGACGGTCACGTCGAGGGTTCGGGTGAAGTGATCACCCGTGGCGTACGTCGTCTCGGCGCGGATGGTGATCGGGATGGTCATGGGTGGAGTCCTCCTCGGTGGGTCGAGGAGGACCCGGCGGCGGCTGCGCCGCCGGATCAGCGGCGACGGGGCGGCCGGGCGTGGACGTGCGGGACGACTCCGAACCTGTGGCGCGAACAGCGGGGCGGGTCGCGCTGGTCGTCGGCCCGTGGGCCGCCGCAGACGGCGCAGAGGCCGGCGGTGATCCGGTGCGCCTCAGCGCGCAGCTCGGGGACGCCGGGGTGGTCGTCGACGGTAGTGAGCCATCGGAGGCCACGGCCTTTCGGGCCGGCCTGCACGACCTCGTAAGGGCCGACGAGAGCGGTGATGTTGCGGTGCAGCTCGTTGGCGGTCGGGACCCAGCCGGCGGGCACGTGGACCACGCCGAAACGGACGTCACCGGGCGGTGCTGCGATCGGGGTGATCGTCGGGTCGAGGAGAGTCTGGCACGCTTCGGGGAATTGGTCGGCCCAGCACGAGCGGGTGCGGCGGAGGTTGCGGACCCATGCCTGTAGCGCGACGACGCGGTCGTCGCCGGGGTCGAGGGATTCGAGCTGTTTGGAGACGGTGTCCCACGGGTTGATGAGGTCGTCGGCGTTGTACTGGCGGGCTCTCGGGGCGGGGGTGTGTTCGAGGATGGCGGGGTCTCCTTCTAATGGGGCTCCAGTGCGCCGAATCGGCGGTCAGGATGAAGTTGACACAGAGTTGACACATTGACACGACCGCCAGGCAGAAGGCCCAGAAAGTGCCTCTGACGTTTATCGACAGGAAAGTTCAGGACCAGGTGAAACCCTCAATGCACTCGCCTTGAAAGCGAGCGTGCCTAAACAGCACCGGGGGTTCAAATCCCTCCGCTTCCGCAGGTCAGAAGGGGTTTTCGGATCGATCACCAGATCGGCGCGTCGGCACGTCCGCTACGGCATCGGGATCCTCGCCGAAGATGAGGTGCTCGTAGTGAGGGCAGCCGTCGGGGGCCTCGTCGGGGTGATGGTCGAGGATGTGCTCGAGTAGGTCGGCGGCGTCGCGTAGCTCGACGATCTTGGCCTCGAGCGCAGTGATGCGGGTGCGCAGGATCGCGTGCCACCGTCGGTTGTGTCCGGGGCCGGCGAGGACCTCGGCGATGTCGTCCAGGCTCAACAGGCCGGCGCCCTGCCAGTAGCGCACGATCGCCAGGTGGCGGATGGCGTGCGCGTTGTACCAGCGCCTTCCTGCGTGCCGTGAGGTGGGAGTCACCAGGTTGCGCTCGTCGTAGTAGCGGATGGTCGAACTGGGGATGCCGAGGCGCCGGGAGACCTCCTGGATCGGCACCAGTGTTTCGTCCGTAGGCGTGTCCGCGCTCGATCTACTCATGGGATGACAGGTTACGGCTTGTGTTCAAGTCGACTTGAAGGTACAGGCTGGGGCGGATTCCTCCCCTCACGGGATGCCGCTCATCCAAAGGATCACGACCGTGTCAGACAACACGCTGGACGACCTTCCGCTCGACGACGATGCCCGCCGCTTCATCGCCGCCCACCCCCACGCGGCGATCGTCACCGTGGGTGCCGACGGCCGTCCCAAGGTGGTGAAGATCGAAGTCGCGCTCCTCGACGGCCGTCTCACCAGTGCCGGCCACGCCGACAAGGTGCGCAGCAGGCGGCTGCGCACTGATCCGCGCTGCACGCTGTACTTCGCCGACGACGGGCACCGCTGGCTCACCCTCGAAGCGGATGCGACCCTCCTCGACGGCCCCGGCACACCGGAGCAACTCCTGCGCTACTTCCGGATCCGCGACGCCAAGCCGACCGGGCCGCTCGACTACCACAGCGACCGCAGCCACCACATCGGTCTCGACGACGACGCCTTCCGACAGGTTATGATCGACGAGCACGCGGTCCTCTACTGCTTCGCCGTCACCAAGTCGTACGGCAACGCCTGAGGCTCCGGCCGCGTTCAGTCCTGTTCGGCTCACCTTGAAAGCGAGCAGGTGTAAAAAGCCTCGCAGGTTCAAATCCTGTCGCTTCCGCACAGTTCAGGGGCCGTTTCCAGGTGATCTGGGAGCCGTCCCTGACTCATCTCCGGGCGGTGGGTCCGGTCTGTCGCCGATGGTGTCGAAACGAAGGGCAGAGATGAATCAGATTGCAGATCGCAGTGGGGCCGTGGCCATCGTCGGTGCGGGACCCGCCGGGCTCAGCGTCGCGCGCATGTTCCGCAAGTACGGTGTCGACTACGACCAGTTCGAGCGGCACAGCGGCGTCGGAGGTCTGTGGGACATCGACAACCCCGGAACGCCCATGTACGAGTCGGCGCACTTCATCTCGTCCCGGGATCTGTCCGGTTTCTACGACTATCCGATGCCGGCGTCGTTCGCCGACTACCCGACCCGCAGACAGATCCTCTCCTACACCAGGCAGTTCGCCGACGACTTCGGCCTCTTCGACGCGATCCGCCTCGGAAACGGTGTCACCCGCGTCGATGCCGACGGCGACAAGTGGTTGGTGACCACGTCCGACGGCACCACCGCGCGCTATCACGGTGTGGTCTGCGCATCGGGCACCAACTGGCATCCGCGAATACCGGTGCACCCGGGCCACTTCGACGGCGAGATCCGGCACGCCGTGACCTACCGGAGCGCCCGCGAGTTCGACGGCAAGCGCGTGCTCGTCGTCGGCCTGGGCAACTCCGCCGCCGACATCGGTTGCGACGCAGCGCAGTCGGCCGACGCCGCATTCATCTCCACCCGACGCGGCTACCACGTCATTCCCAAGCACCTGTTCGGAGTCCCGGTCGATCAGCTCGACGACGGTCCGGTGGCACTGCCCCGCTGGATCGAGCGCCCACTGATGACGGCACTGCTGCGGTTGCTCGTCGGTGACGTCACGCGGTGGGGGCTGCCGAAACCCGATCACAAGCTGTTCGAGTCGCACCCGCTCCTGAACAGTCAACTGCTGCACCACCTTCAGCACGGAGACATCACCGTGAAGCCGGAGGTCGAACGCTTCGACGGCACGGACGTGGTGTTCGTCGACGGTAGTCGCGAGCAGATCGATCTGGTGCTGTACGCGACGGGCTACGAGATGCGGATTCCGTACGTCGACGACACCTTGTTCGAGTGGAACGGCGACCGCCCCGCCCAGTATCTGACCGCATTCAACCGCCGTCATCGGAACCTGTTCACCCTCGGCTACATCGAGACCAACTCGAGTGCGTACACCCTGTTCGACAGTGTGTCGAACCTGATCGCCCAGTACCTGGCCGCGCAGGATTCGGATCCGGCACTGGCCGCCCGGTTCGACGATCTCATCGCCCACGACACACCTGATCTGAGTGGTGGCCTGTCCCTGGTCAGGTCCGATCGGCACCGAGGCTATATCGACTCGAAGACGATCCGGAAGACTATTGACCGCGTGGTTTCCGAAACCGGCTGTCGTCCACTCATTCCGGGATTCGCGGATTCGCTGCGCACTCGCCCGGCAACCACTGCGGGATAAGTCTCGTAGCCGGATCGGGAACTTCTCGGCCGCGAGTTCGGCGGCGTGATTGAATACGCCTGTGTACCGACTCGGGCTCCAGACCATTCGTTTCGCGGTCTGCGGTCTCGTGTTGCTGGTGATGTTCGCTGCCGCACCGGTGCACGCCGCACCCGGTGCACCGCGCATCGAGTCCGGCCCGCCGACCGACCACGCCTGCCTGCCGCTGGTGTTCGGAACCACCGGCGTCCTGGGTGTCGACGATCAGGCTCCGCCGCTGGCCGCCGTCACCGGGCAGGGTACGTGGGGTGCGCCCGCACCGGCCGCGCTGAAACTGCCGTCGCGAATTCTGCTCAAGGACACCCGGAACACGGTGTCCGCGAATCATGCGCTCGCCCTGCGCGGGGGGCGCCTGTTCGCGCGACGGGCGACACACGGTGTTCCCGACAAGGGTTCGATCTGGCGTGAGGTGAATCTGCCGGAGTGCCTGCGCGGCAAGCTCACCGGAATCTCCGCCGACCGGAATCTGCTGCTCGCCGTCGGCCCGGGCGGGCAGGTGTACAGCCACAGCATGCCGGGCGGCGACCTGAATCCCGGCCGGTGGACGTGGCGTTGGGGACCGTACCTCTGGATGGGTTCGGGGGCCCGGCTGCCGTCGGACCTGGTGCGGTTCGCCACTTCCGACCTGTCCAAGCCGGACACCTTCACCGACAGTGCCGGGCGGCGCCACCAGCCGATCGGTGTGGCCACCCTGTTTCTCCTGCTCGATCAGGGGCGCCGCATCACCTATCTCGATCCGTGGTTGCCGACGGACTCCAGCCGCGAGGTGTGCCTGCCGAACGCCGGCACATCGCAGTTGGCCGGTATGGATGCGACTGGTTCGACGCTGCTGGTCGCGACCAGGTCGGGGGAGCTCTTCACCCGGATGTACGACTTCGATCTGACCGGCGCCAATGCCGTTCTCGGCAAGTACACCTGGCGGACCGGCAGGCCCGCCGACCCGGCGTCGTGGCAGTTGCCGATCCCCGACTGGAAGCGCCAACCCACCCCGCCCGGCACGTTCACCGACCGGGTGGCGATCGTCTCGACCGGACTCGATGCCCGTGACCGCGAACTGCGCGTCGAAGGCCGCAATGCCGGCGGGCCCGGTGTGTGGGTGAAGCGTATCGCCGCCCCGCAGTGGCGGTTGGTCCGGACCGGCGGGGCTTTGCCCGGACGTCCGCTGCCGGCCTCATCGACCCCGATCACCCGCCCGGCCCGCCGCTACCTGGGCACTATGGGTGGTGCGACCGCCGAGATCGCCGCCTTCGACTGGGCGTGCACGCCCACCGAGGTTCGCGTCACTGTCGGCAGGGGCGCCGAGCTGACCTTGCTGCTGCACGCCTACGACGGCATGCGGCAGTCGCCGCGCCCTCGTGGCCTGACCGACGACCCGCGCGAATGCAATGCGGCACTGGAGGTTCCGAAGGCCACCTGGGATCGGCTCGATCAGGCGGACCCGAGGGTACGGGCGTGGGTCAGGGTGAACCTAACCGGACGATTCACCGTCAACCCGGTGTCGGTGACGGCCACCCGGCTCCGCTTCCGAGGTACCTGCTGGAATCTGACCCTGAACGGGAAACCCGCACGCCCCGACGATGTTTCGCAGTTCGACCTGGGCGAGACCGTTGAACACGGAATACGCAATAGACCTTGCTGATAGTTCTGGAATCCGGAACTGAGGGCAACGTTTGCGCAGGCGTCGACCGGACGATCAGACGGATTCGACGACGGTTGTCTGCGTGCCTTCCACGAGGATTGCCTGGTCGTCGTTGAGAAAGGTCAGCTGATGCCGGGGCGAATAGGTCTGATTGATCTTGACGAAGAGTTCCGGCGGGAAGAGGTCGACCTTGCTGTCTGCGTGGCGCACGATCGCCGTGTCGATGAAACCGAGACCGCGATAGTCGGTGAGATCCGGTGCACTTGCCGGATCGTCCATGAGTGACACGGGTTCGATGCTGGAACCGGCGATCACCGCTCCCGCGGACAGCCCGATATAGGGTAACGATGTCGAATTCCCTTCGCCGGCAAGGACTTTGTCGACGAGTACGTCGTCGAGTCCGTGCCGACGCAGATTGGCCAGCAGAACGAAGGTCTCGCCACCGCACACATACAGCGCGTCGAGCTCGTCGAGAATGGCGGCGAATTCGCCGGCGGAGTCGATGTCACCCGCGGTGATGGTGCGGGGCCGGTAGCCGAGTTCTTCGAGGCGGCCATGCTCGGTACCGGCGAAGTCCTCTCCGGCGAAGGGCAGCATCGCATCGTTGAGATAGCCGAGCCGGATGTCCGCCGGTGCTTTTCCGGTGTGCCGGTCAAGGAATCCCGGAAGCGCTCCCGCACCCCACGACAACAACAAGGCCTTCACGTGTCAGCTCCTGTCTTCGCATCCGACGCCCGGACCAGCCTACTCACCGGGCATCCGCTCGGTGCGATCCGCTGTCATTGCCGGGTGCCGTGTGACGACCTTTCACCTTCTGACGCAGCGGTATTCGACAAGGAATACACGAACAGGCAGGAGCCCTCCTGATCAGCAAGGGGCGAAACGGATTACGGACCGCTGAACCGGCTCCGGTATATGGTCGGCGTCGTCCCGTAGCGGGCGACGAAGTTCTGCCGAAAGGTCACGACACTGAGGAATCCGCACTCGGCCGCCACCCGGGCGATCGGCCACGTGGTGACCTCGAGCAGCCTTCGCGCTTCGTCGAGTCGTTGCATCCGCAACCAGCGCGCCGGGCTTAACCCGGTTATCTCACGGAAACGCCGGGAGAAGTTTCTCGGGCTCATCGCCGACCGCTCCGCCAATGCCTCGACGGTCAGCGGCTGATCGAGGTGCCCGAGCGCCCAAGAGATGGTGTCTCCGAGCGGACTGGCCTCGAGCGTGACGATCGGACGGTGAATGTACTGTGCCTGACCGCCATCCCGGTGCGGCGCGACCACCAGGAACCGGGCGATGTATGTCGCCACGTCGGATCCGAGTTCAGAGCGCACGATGTGCAGACTCGCATCGATCGCCGAAGCCGTTCCGGCGGAGGTCAAGACGTCGCCGTGATCGATGTACAGCGAGTCCGCATCGACCTGTACGTCCGGATAGCGCTGTGCCAGGAACTCCGCGGCGGCCCAGTGCGTGGTCGCCGACCATCCGTCGAGGATGCCGGCCGCGGCGACCGGGAACGCCCCCAAGCACAGTCCGGCGATCCGCGCCCCACGCCGATGAGCGCGGGTGATCACCTCGAGAAGCCCATCGCCGGGGTCGGGGAATGCCATCGGCCACGACGGAAAGACCAGGAGATCGGCGTCGTCGGCGGCCTCCGCGCCGGCCAGGTTGCCGAGGGACTGGCCTTCGCAGGTGGTCACCGGACCGTCCTCGGATGTCCATGCGTGCACCGACCAGCCGGCGTCCTGGATCTGCCGTGACACCTCGCCGAAGACGAGCAACGGTGCGGCGAGGTGGAACAGGGTGATCCCGGTGAAGGCGTGGACGGCGATACGCAACGATTCTGTCCTGAACTCATCGAAGGTGTGCAGATATGCCACTCACTGTAGGTGGCGTTCCCCGTCGAGACTGGTACCAAACGGCAACCGCGCTGCGGGGCGGGCAAGAGTTGTAGATGAGCAGGGGAGTTGTGGATGAGCAGGGCGACGATCACACACATCGGGGGACCGACGGTTCTCATCGAAGTCGGCGGGTGGCGGATTCTCACCGATCCGACCTTCGATCCGCCCGGTGAACACTGGAACTTCGGATGGGGCGCCACATCCCGCAAACTGGCGGGCCCGGCGATCGCACCCACCGACATCGGCCCGATCGACATCGTGCTGCTCAGTCACGACCATCACGGCGACAACCTCGACCACGCCGGACGGGAGATGCTGTCGCGCGCCGGAACGGTGGTGACGACGATTCCGGGGAAGCGACGGCTCGGCCATGGGGATACCGTCGGATTGGCACCCTGGGCAAGCGTTGAATCGGCGAAGTCGGGGGCGCCCACTCTTGAGATCGTCGCGACACCGGCCCGGCACGGACCACCCGGCAGCAGACCGATCGTCGGCGCGGTGATCGGTTTCGTCCTCCGCTGGAAGGGGCAGGAGAACGGGGTGCTGTGGATCTCCGGTGACACGGTTCTGTTCGACGGTGTGCGTGAGGTGGGGCGGCGTTTCACCGTCGGCACCGCCGTGATCCACCTGGGCGGTGTCCGGTTCCCGATCAGCGGGCCGTTGCGCTACACGATGACCGCCGAGGATGCCGTCCACCTCGGCCGGCAGCTGAATCCGCAGACCATCGTTCCTGTTCATTGCGAGGGGTGGAAGCACTTCCGGCAGGATCAGTCGGCGGCGCGTGACATCCTCGCAAGTTCAGAACTCGGTGGTTCGGTGCTGTGGTTGGAACCAGGTACGCCGACAGAGGTGACGGTCTGAGTGTGGGTTCTCGGCGAGAATCCGGTTGAGCCGGGCGGCCTGTTTGGTCAGGTGGAACATTTCGGCCTGATTGGTCGCGGCGCGTGCGGCCGTCGCGTACAACGTGGCCGCGGTGGCCAGGTCACCGGCGCGCTCGTGCAGGTGCGCGGCGACGGCGTCACGACGCGGGGTACCGGCTGCGACGCCCTCGAGTGCCTTCAGACCTGACTGCGGTCCGTCGGCCTCGCCGATCGCGACGGCCCGGTTGAGCAGGACCACCATTCCGCCGGAGAAACGCAGCAACTCGTCGTACCAGGACGCGATCTGGGGCCAGTCGGTTTCGCCGGCGTGCGCGGCGTCGTCGTGTAAGGCGGCGATCGCGGCCTGCGCCTGATATTCGCCGAGCCGGTCGCGCGCCAGCGTCCGCTGCAGGATGCCGACGCCCTCGGTGATCATCGCGGTGTCCCAGCGTGAGCGGTCCTGCTCGGCGAGCGGAACGATCTCACCGTCCGGCGTCAGGCGGGCTGCCCGTCGGGCATGATGCAGCAGCATCAGGGCAAGCAGTCCGGCAATCTCGGGATCGTCGCTGCCTGCGGCGAGCTGCCGGGTCAGCCGGATCGCCTCGACGGCCAGGTCGACCTCCCCGGTGTAACCCTCGTTGAAGATCAGATACAGCACGCGCAATACCGCGGTGACATCGCCGGGCTGATCGAACCGGGCCTCGCGCACCGTCCGCTTGGCTCGCGAGATCCGTTGGGCCATCGTTGATTCCGGAACCATGAAGGCATCGGCGATCTGCCGTGTGGTCAGCCCGCCGACCGAGCGCAGGGTCAGCGCTATCGCCGACGCCATACTCAGTGACGGGTGGCAGCAGCGGCTGAGCAGGAGCAGGGTGTCGTCATCGACCTCGGTCGGGCCCGATGCCGGCTCCTGCTGCAGCCGCTCCTCCCTGCGGTGGCGGGCGGCATCGGAGCGCTGGGCGTCGACGGACTTTCGGCCGGCGACGGTGACCAGCCACCCGAGCGGATCGTCGGGCTGCTGTTCGGGCCAGCGTCGTAGCGCTTCGATGGCCGCCTCCTGCACGGCATCCTCGGCCGCCGCCCGGTCGAGACCACGACGGACGAGGATGCCGACGACCTGCGGAATCAGGTAGGGGAGCACGTCGGTCATTCGGTGACCGTCGGGACGTGACCGTAGAACGGCCGGACCTCGATCCATTCGCAGATCGGGGTACCACCCGGGCCCGGTGCCGCCGACAGCCGGGCCGCCGCCTCGTAGGCGCGTTGCTGCGAGTCGACGTCGATCACCATCCAGCCCGCGATCAGGTCCTTGGTCTCCGCGAACGGGCCGTCGGTGACAGGTGGGCGTCCTTCACCGTCGTACCGCACGAAGGTGCCCTCCGGCGACAGTGCCTGCTCGTCGACGAACTCGCCGTTGGCCTTGAGTTCGTCGGCCACCTGGCCCATGAACGCGATGTGCGCCTCGACCTCGTCCGGTGTCCACTGATCCATCGGGACGAGGCCGCCGGGGGCGATTTCGTGGTCGCCGCGGTAGTGCTTGAGCAACAGGTACTTGGCCATGATGTTCTCCTTGGTCCGAGGCGGCCGGTGTGCCGCCGTCAACCCTAGGACGGAGCCGCCCGACGGTTCTCGACATCGGGTAGGCCGGCGGACCTACGACTGGTGGTCCCTGGGGCTCTGCGGGTGCGACAGACCAGACCAGAAGTCGTAGTTACCCTTGTGATTTCCGACGAGTGCCAAGGGTCTGCGCAAGACAGATATTGCTGTCAGTTCCGGATTCCGGCACTGACAGCAATATCTGGCGTAAGGCCGACATCCTCCGGAGACGAGCCCGGATCAGTTGGCCACTCGGCTGATCACCTCGTACCAGCTGTCGCTATTCCCGACGTAGTCGGTGAAGGCATCGACGTCATGGAGGCCGAGTAGCAGCCGGACTCGCCGAGGATCGGTTCGGCCCCGATCATCCTCGACAGCGAAGCGCCGTCGCAGTTCGGCATTGAGCTTGCGATGTCGCCCCGTCTCAAGGATTCGCCGGAGATCGGATGAGACCCGGTCACGTCGTTCGGCGCGTTCCACAGCGTAGGACGTCCGCCAAGGGCGAAAGCGGTCCGGGTGGAACTCGCGACCGAGTGCCCAGTGGACGTGGGAGACGGCGTGGGCGCCGATGAGGTCTTTCGTCATCAGCGCCGCGATGAAGGCGATCTGCTCGTGAAGTGGGGCCGCGCGCAGTTTCTCGTCGGCCGCGACTGTCCGGATCGCCCAATTGCACAGCGGCCCGACCTTGTCACGGGATCGGCGTTCCCACACCATCTCGTTCATATTCCGAGTTGCACGGCCTTCGTCGAAGTCGAGATGGATGTCGGCGTCGATGTCGGCGTTGAAGATCTGGCGTGCGGCGGAGAACGAATCCCGCTCGCGGGAACGGTTCTGCTTGTGGATTATCCGACGCTGTTCGCGGGCATACTTGCCCGTGGTGGAGGGCAGCACGGAGCGCTGAATGTCTTTGATTTTCTGGTCGTGGTTACGCACGACTGACTCCTTGGAGCCACCAGCGCCGAACAGGCTTGTTCGGCTGGCGTTCTGGGGCTAACACAATCGCTTTGGCATTGCCAACCTCCTTCTGAAGAATCTCGGTACGAGCAGTCTGCTGAATGTGCCTGTGCGGCGCAACTGAATTTCAATCACGAGGTGTTCAGCGGGGTGCGGGCCGTGATGATGCAGAAGCCCGCTTCGTACAGGCGAACTGGGGCTTCTCACCGGCCGTCAGTTCATCGGTGAACCACTCGTGTGTTGTCATCGGAAGACGATGTTGTCGGCGATGCCGACCGGCCGGTTCCAGGTGAATCGTTCTGTCAGGTCGCGCTACTCGTCTGGAGTATTCTGTTCATCCCCTCGGGCTCGATCGAACAGTTGGTGGAGCAGGATGTCCGATACCCAGGTTGTCCAGTCCGCGGCCGACCACCCCGCGTGGAGCACCAGTGCGGCATAGGATTCAGGTCCGATCAGGAAGTCCAAGATGTCGGCGGCTCGCTCGGACGTGAGCCCCGAACGGAGTGGTTGGCGTGCACGCAACTCCTCGGCGAGCCGCTCCATACCGTCACGGCGGAGCCGCTGTGATGCGCGATAGATGTCGCCCTGCGGTTCCTTCGCCAGGGTCGCAAAGATCGGCAGCGTAGGCGCGATCCGCGCGTTCAGGGATGCCGTACCGGCGACGACGGCGGCTAGGAGCGTGCCGGCCTCCGGGTGCGCGAGGGCGTGGAGATACCAGGACTGACGCTCCGGCGGCAGGCCTTCGTCGCCGAGAACGGTCCATTCATGCACCGCCTGAAGCACTTGATTCTTGGTGCGGAACTGGAAATAGACCGTCTGCACCGAGACTCCCGCGGCCGTACCGATCGCCTCCATCGTGGTCGCACGGAAGCCGTGTGCGCAGAAGAGGTCGTAGGCAGCGCGGACGATGCGCGCGCGCGTCTCGGTGGAACGCTGCTCCATCTTGTTTGCAGATGCCTTGACCTCGCGCACCGGCCCATCGTAGCGTTAGTGGTAACCACTAAAGGTTGACTCCAATACTTACCCTCGACGGGAGGCGTAATGACCACCCAACCCGCACACGTACCGACGGATACACCGCTCTCGTCGAGTCCACGCGCATCGAGCCGCGCACTCGTCCTCCTCGCTCTGCTCGGCGCCCTGCTGCAAACGCTCGGCGGGGTGTTGGAGACGTTGGACAGGGTGGAGGCAGGGAGTCCCGGGTTCGGCTTCCGGACAGTCCTGATCGGCCTCGCCTATCTCTGCCTGCTCGGCGCGGTGATCGAACTCCGGCGCAGTACGACGGCGGGACGCGGCCGTGTTGTGCGCGTCGCCCTCATGGTCGCCGGCGCGGGCTGGGTGCTGTCAGCCGTAGCGCAGCTGGTCCTGAACATCGACTCCGACGTCGCCGAGAAGGCGCTGTTCCCGATCGCAACCATCGCCATCGGTGCCGGAATGCTGGTCGTTGGCATCGATGTACTCCGTGCCCGGAGGTGGTCAGCCTGGCGGCGGTGGGTTCCGCTTGTTTGCGGGGTGTACCCGTTTGTCGCGATTTTTCCGAGCTTCGCCGCAGCCGGACAACCAAACTTTCCGGTCCTCACAGGATGGGGCCTGTGCTGGCTGTTCTTGGCCGTGGCGCTGTGGCCGCGAGAACAGAATTGAGCGCTCGTGTGTTCATCTGAGTATTCGGTTGTCACTGTTCTTATCAGCCATAGCCCACGCCGGTTGGGCGGATTCCGCCGAGCACGCATCGGCCGGTATCCCAGGCAATCGGGCCGGTGTCATTCGCGGCAACGCCGGGGGCGCTCGGGGTTACCGAGTTTCGGTCGAATCCGGCTCCACCCCGAAGAGTTCGCGGAGAACGGCACCGGTTACCCATTCGGCGTAATCCTCACGGCTCCAGCCGTATTCGCTGATCAGCAGCTGGTACTGCTGCGGTCCGGTCAGTGCCAGGAGGATGTCGCGGGCATGAGTGAGCGAAAGGCCGGCGCGGAGTGGCTGTTTGGCGACCAGCATCTCGATGAGTTTCTGGTTGCCGTCGATGCGCAGCTTCTCGTTGAAGTCGTACGTCGCCCGGGCATCCTCGTCGGAGCGCACCACCCAGACGAGCGGCGCCGCTCGCTCGAGGATCGGCACTGTGCCCGCGACCAGATGCCCCACCGCGTCGTGGACGTTGTCCGCGGTCTCGACCGCCTGCCACCACTGCGACTCGTGTGGGTGCGGTCCGTCGTCGCGGACCGCCCACTCGTAGGTGGCCTGGAGCAGGTCGGACTTGGTGCGGAACGTGTAGTAGAGGGTCTGGACGGCGACTCCGGCCTCCGTTGCTACGGCCTCCATCGTTGTCCCGCCGTACCCGCGTTCGCTGAACACCCGGCACGCAGCCGACATCATCCGTCGACGCGTCGCCGCGGCCTTCTCCTTGCGGGACGGGGACATGGAGTGGACTCTAGACCCACCAATTGACTAGTGACTATCACTAGTGTATCTCTCTAGTCAGGTCAACGGGATTTGATAGCGAGGAACCGACCATGAGTGATACGACTGCGTGCCAGAAGCGACACTCAGTCCCCACACGTGGCCTTGGGCTGGCCTGCGCAGCCTCCGGCGTGATCGGGACGGCACTGGCTCTCCTCATGGGGGTCCACGTCGGTGACGTCCCCGAGACGCAGTGGAGCTATCCCCACACGCGGGGGGTCTTCGTCGTGGAGGCGGTCCTGCTGGCCCTCATGCACCTGATGCAGGGCGCCGGCTTCGTCGGAGCCCTGCGCCTGGGCGCGCCTGGCAACAGCAGGCCGGGGCGGGTCGGTCTGTGGGTCGCCCTTCTCGGACTCGTAGGTCTCGCTGTGGCGGAGGTCTGGAGCGGACTCATCGCCGACGAGGCCGACGACTCATCCGTGGCCGCGACTGTCAGCGGTCTTTTCGGGATCTCGTCCATCGTGTTCGCGCTCGGCGCGATCGTGGGCGGGGTCGCCGTTTTGCGCGCCGGCGTATGGCAGGGCCCGTGGCGGTGGGTCGTTTTCGCCACTGGCCTGGTGATCGTTGCGCTGGTCACACCGGCGAACATCTCCGGCGACCCCGGCCTCCGTCAGGTCGCCCTACTCATCTGGAGCGTTCTGTTCATCCCCCTCGGGCTCGATGTCGCCAAGGGTCTGCACCGGCGCTGACGTGCAACGCATCTCGGCTGCGTGGGATACCCCCGTCGCCGCGATATGACGGCCGATAACGAAGCCGGCACGAACTTCGCATAGACCTTGCTGATGGCTCCGAAATCCGGAGCCATCAGCAAGGTTTGTGCAGGTGCCGGCCGGAAGGCCGGTACGTGCGATCAGATCCCGGTGAGCTCGATGTCGCGGGTCTCGGGTGAGAGGATCAGCGCCACCAGGGTGATGGCCGCGGCGACAGCCAGGTAGTCGCCGACGGCACCGACACCGTGGCTCGACGCCAGTGCGGTCGCGGCGTAGTTTCTCGTTGAAGTCGTACGTCGCCCGGGCATCCTGGTCGGAGCGCACCACCCAGACGAGCGGCGCCGCTCGCTCGAGGATCGGCACTGTGCCCGCGACCAGATGCCCCACCGCGTCGTGGACGTTGTCCGCGGTCTCGACCGCCTGCCACCACTGCGACTCGTGTGGGTGCGGGCCGTCGTCGCGGACCGCCCACTCGTGGGGTTCTGGAGTAGGTCGGACTTGGTGCGGAACGTGTAGTAGAGGGTCTGGCGAACGACAAACTCGTTGGCCTCCGGCACTCCTGACGGACCCCACTCGCGTCGATCACGAACATCGGAGCTTCGGTCACAGCAACTGCGAAATCGGCGGTCCGTTCGGTGCAACTCTTTGTCAGACCGCGCGGCCAGGCGTATCCTGAAGCACCGCAGGCCGCATCGAAGGGAGAAGTCATGCCGATTGAGCTGCTGGAACGTATCGCCGCATGGCGCACGCTCTGCGACGATGCGCAGGTCCGCGAGTTGCGGGGCAGGGTCGTCGATGAGGTTGTCGGCAACATGCGTATGGAAGGCCAGCCCGTCTCGGCTGCGTGGGAGAACCGCGCACGCATGAATGCCTGATTCATTCCGCTGTGCAAGGCTCAGACTCCACTCGCACGTTTGACACGATCCAGGGCACCGTCACCTACGACGAACTCAATGATCTGATCGCTGAGCCTTACCGTCGGACATTGGATGCTGTGCTGGACGGCGAGTTCGACAATGAAACGCTGTCGGTCGACCTGCTGCGGGAACTGCATCGCCGCTTCGTTGGGCCGGTCATGCCAGGCATCGCGGGCGTATGGCGTTCGGAGCAGGTTGCTGTCGGGTGCCATCAACCACCTCATCCGAGGGCGGTGGATCGCGAGATGCGGGCAGCGATGGACGACTTTGTCGCCCGCATCCCCTATCTCAACGACGACCCCGAACACCAGGTGGAGGCGCTCGCCCAGGCCGAGTGCTCGTTCCTCAACGTACATCCCTTCAGGGACTTCAACGGACGAGTGGTCCGTCTCTTCTGTTGGTTCGTGGCAGTTCGGCACTTCAGACTCCCGGTACGCCACACCTGGGTGGACGCCGGAACTCCAGAAGATATTGCTTACAGGACAGCACTCCGAGAGTTTGACGAACACCGTAACCCATTGCCAATGAAGGATTTTTGGATAGCCAACAGATTCTGACCCCGACTGCGGCGAGTGGCCTGCTTGGTCAGATCTCGGTGAGCTCGATGTCGCGGGTCTCGGGCGCGAGGATCAGCGCCACCAGGGTGATGGCCGCGGCGACAGCCAGGTAGACGCCGACGGCACCGACACCGTGGCTCGACGCCAGTGCGGTCGCGATGAACGGGGCGACGGCGGCGCCGAGGATGGACGCCATGTTGTATGAGATGCCCGAACCGGTGTACCGGATGTTCGTCGCGAACAGTTCCGGCAGCACGGCGCTCATCGGGCCGAAGGTGAGGCCCATCAACGTCATACCGACGATCAGGAACCAGAGCATGCGTGTCTGATCGGCGACGTCCGGGCCGATGAACAGGCTGAAGCTGATACCGAAGATGATGATCGCGACGGTGACGGCGATCAGCACCGGCTTGCGGCCCAGCCGATCGGCGAGCAGTCCCGACACCGGAATGCAGACGGCGAAGAACAGGACCGCGATCAACTGCATCTTGATGAACGTGGTGGGCGCGATCCCGAGGTTGGTCACCTGTTCGGCGGTCGATTTCTTGGTGCCGTACGAGCTGGCCCATGCCGTCATCAGATAGAAGAGGGTGTACGTCGCCAGCATGATGAAGGTGCCCAACACCATCGGTCGCCACGCGGTGCGCATCGCGGTGGCGAGCGGGGTCTTGGCCTTCTCGCCGGCGTCGACGACGGCTTGGAAGACGGGGGTTTCCGCCAGCCGCAGGCGCACGTAGAGACCGATGATCACCATGATGGCGCTCGCGAGGAACGGGATACGCCAACCCCACTGGTAGAAGGCGTGGTCGAGCGGCGATTCGTTCTTGTTGAAATCCATCCCGAGCATCAGTGCGAGGTAGACGCCGTTGGCCAGCAGGAAGCCGAACGGTGCACCCAGCTGCGGCCACATCGCGGCCCATCCGCGCTTGCCTTCCTCGGCGGTCTCGGTGGCCAGTAGTGCGGCACCAGACCACTCACCGCCCAGCCCCACGCCCTGACAGAAGCGCAACAG
Organism: uncultured Gordonia sp.; assembly: GCF_937858515.1. NCBI lineage: Bacteria > Bacillati > Actinomycetota > Actinomycetes > Mycobacteriales > Gordoniaceae > Gordonia > uncultured Gordonia sp. The sequence continues at coordinate 51,495 of NZ_CALLZT010000142.1, forward strand.
CGCCAACACGACCGGCGCGGCGTAGCCGATCGCCGCATATGTCGGGAGGCAGCCGATGAGGAACGTCGCGATCCCCATCGTCAGCAATGAACCGACGAGTGTCGCCTTACGGCCGATGCGGTCACCGAAGTGGCCGAACAGAATTGAGCCGACCGGGCGCGCGACGAAGGCCACGCCGAACACAGCGAACGACGCCAGCAGGCTGGCCGTCTGATTGCCGGACGGGAAGAACAGCTTCGGGAAGACGAATACCGCAGCCGTCGCATAGATGTAGAAGTCGAAGAACTCAATGGTGGTGCCCACCATTGAGGCGACTACGATCCGGCGACGCGGTACCTGCACAGTGGTGGTCACCAGCGAAGACTACTGCTCGCACAAGCGATACGACGCCGATTGCGAGACACCGATTGTGACCGGTTTGCGGTCACAATCGGCGGTAGCCGTCTATGAGTCGATTCATCGCCCGGGCTCGGCTCGCCGCGCCAGCCAGTCGGCGACGGTGTCGGCTGTCGCCGAGTCCCGTGGAACCGAGGAATGTCCGGCGAGGTGTTGGGCGTAGGTCACCGGTACTCCGCGTCGGCGGTAGGTATCGGCCAGCTCGACGGCAAACGGTAACGGTATCACCGCGTCGATGATTCCGGCATCGATGCGCACCGGAAGGTAGCTCGGAAAGTTCAGGTGTGCAACGTCATTGGCGTCGACGATGGTGGCCAGTCGCGCTTTGGCGCGGTCCCCTTTCGGCCCCAACACTTCTCGGGGGGCCAGCCCGCCGAAGGAGTCGGTTTCCGCGAGATCGCGGAAGCACTTCGTCTCGACCTGTGGCATCAATGCCAGGGCACGCGGGCTCAGTCCACCGCTGCGGATCAGGCGGGCGAAGTCGGTGTCGACTTGCGTGGCGCCGGAGACCAACAGTGCGGCCAACGCCACGAGGTCCCCGGTCACCGGCCGAGACGCCACCGGGACATCGCCGATCACCGACACCAGGTCCGCTATCCGCGTCGGTGGGGTGTAGGCCGCGACGGCCCGCAATTGCATATCACCCCAACGTTTCTCCGGTTCTGCCGCGGCGAACAATGCGGCCACCGCGCCTTCGGAGTGCCCGGCCACCACCACGTTCTGCCCGATCCGCGGATCGATCGCCCGCGCCGCTGTCGCCGCGTCGATCACCGACGTCGCCAGCGACCGTCCGATCAGATACGGATGCGGCCCGGCGCTGCCGATGCCCTCGTAGTCCGGCCGCACCACCGCGAACCCGGCGCGCAGCAATGCCGCCACGGTCAGATCACCGGAGGTCATGTCCGCATAGGCACTCATCCCGCGCCGCGCCCGCGACGGCGCACACTTGTCGGCGCTGCCCACCGTCATGTGGTTCCACACCGCCAGCGGCCAACCATCGTGCGGCACCGCAGTTTTCGGTAGAAGCAGCGATCCGGTCAGCGCGACGGGCGTGCCTGCGATGCTTGTCGACCGATAGTGCAGCAGCATCGCCGACGACGCACCGGGCAGCGCGACAACCGGATTCGTGATCGGTTCGACGGTGGCCGTCGATGTCACGCCGACCGGCCACGCCTTCGCCGCCCCGGGAACCTGGGCAAGTGTGGCCGAAACCAGCACGGCAGAAACAAGTATCGCCGAGGCGACGCGGGCAACTGTCACGATGGGATCAAACCGATTGCGGCGCCGGGGACGGTGTCGAGGTGGTTGATCGTGTCGACGAAGAATCGTGCGACGGGGACGAGTTGGCTCCGATCGACCTTGTCGAGGGTGTCGGCGTCGTCGTACATGTACAACGGTCCGGCGATCAGACTCACCACCGGGACCCCCGCGTTCAGCACGAAGGATGCGTCGGTCGGTATGCCGGTCTCCGTCAACTGGAACGGGGTCGCGTTGAGCAGCGTCGATGACCGGACGTTGTTGCGTGTCAACGCTCGTGCCAACGCGACTTTCGAGGTGAGATTGACGTTCTCGAACACGCCCTTGGGTTCGGCCCGATCGGTGGTGATCAGTTTGCCGTTCGTGGCGCGGCGCGCGTACTTTCCGACATGCTCGATCGTGGTGTTGGCCACGATGTTCCAGGGGGTGGCGCGGCGGGTGATGTAGCGATCGACGAATGCCTGATGCGCTTGATACCCGGTGAAGTGGGTGTCGAAGGTGACGAACATCAGCGACTTCTCGCGCGGACGGTAGCCGGGCTGCTTGGCCGCACGGCCGTAGTGCTCGGCCAGAGCGATCACCTCGGCCGTTCCGGTGGCGTCCTCAACAGCGCCGGTACCGACCGAGTCGTGATGCGACTGGACCATCACGGTGTCCTTCCTGTTCCCGCGAAGAAACCCGAAGACGGTGCGCCCCACCACGGCGCGCCGATGTACCGTGAGATCGATGCGGGAACGATTTCCGTGCCGCGCCAACAACTTCCGCATTCGTGCCCCGTCGGCTCGGGTGACCCACATTCCGGGGATCGTCATGGTCAGCTTGCGGTAGTACTCGTTGTGGTAGCGGTTGGAATCGAAGTAGTCCTTCAGGACACCGACGAATCCGACGGCTCCGGCCGCCTGCGCCTCACGCACAGTGCTCGAGAGCGAGGTGAGGAACGGGTTGGCGCTGAGCATCGTCCCCGGGTCGAACAGCGCGTTGTCGGGGTCGTGAATGTACTCCGCCAACGGCAGCAACCCCGCCGTGGGCAGATAGAACGACAGGTCGAACATGACGATCTTGCCGCGGACGTCGCGACCTCCGATCTTCCCGGTGCCGATGTCGACGACGGGCGCGGTGCGACCTTTCGGGCCGGTCGTGCGCACGCCGGCCTTGGCGTCGGCCGGGATGAACGAGTGCGCCACCGGGTACGCGTCAACCGGGGTGCCGCCCACATGCAGACCGAAATTCGACGGCCGCCAGTCATACGAGGTCACTTCTTCGACGTGGACCTCGGAGAGCCCCGCGTTGCGGAACCGGTCCATCACATAGTCCGCTGCCGCCTTGCCGCCGGGCGAACCCGTGGCACGGGGCGCGATACCGGTCAGGTCCTTGACCGTCGAAAAGATCGCCTGCTCCGACAACGCCGCACCCGGAGCCGCGGCAGCGTCTGGTACCGCCGGTGACGAGACCACCAGCAGGGTCGTCAACGCCGTCACTCCCACGGAAAGAAGGCCCCAGGGTCGTCGCATGTGCTGCACCTCATTCATCTACGTCGCGCTCGGCCAGTTATGCCTGCTTCGCCACCCTCAACGAGTGCACCGATGCAGCATACGAACGTTTCATCACAGTACTGGTCACGAAAATGGCCTACCGGATCAACCACACCGGCGCGGAAAGGGCCGCGCCGTGCGACCGACCCTCGGCCGGTTGTGCTGTGGCGGTCGCCGGCATCGCGGGCGCGACGTGTGTCAGAACGCCGCCATCGGCAATAGGTCATCCAACCGATTCGCAGCCGGCGTCGTCGACCTACGTTCGTACCAGGCCTGGTGATGACCAGGAAATCCCCTCTATCCCAGGAGAAGTCATGAGTACCAGTACACCCGCGCCCGCAGTGCCGGCGTCCAACCTGACGACGCTCATCGCCATCTATGAAGCGTTCGGCCGCGGCGATATCCCGAGTCTGCTCGGACTGCTGTCCGATGACGTGAGTTTCGAGGCATCCGAACCGCCGAGCACCGCGGCGGCAGCCGGCCATCCGCTCCTGTCCGTCCGTCAGGGCAAGGGTGAGGTCGCGGGGTTCTTCACCGAGGTCGGCCGCTGCGAACTGCATAGCTTCGACATTCTCCACATGTTCAGCGGCGATGGGCAGGCCGCCGTCCACGTCCGCATCGACCTCACCACCCCCGCCGGAATCCGCATTGTCGACGACGAGATGCACCGCTGGGAGTTCGACGACGCCGGCCGCGCGGTGTCGATGAAGCACTACGCGGACACCGCCAAGCACCTGGCCGCGTGGTTCCCCGAGCGCTGACTCGCGAACCACTCCGGTATCGAAACCGAAAGGTACACAACGGCATCAACTGCACCACGACATACCCCCGGCGCCACTGATCACCCCCGGAATGCTCCCAAGGACACACCATGAATAGCCAACCCATTCCCGGCCCCGGTTCCTGGAAACTCGACAACGCGCACTTTCCGCGTCCGGTGTCACCTATAGCCCGCGATATCTATACGACGGCCTTCCCGGAGGGATTCGCCGCCGGCGCGAAACGCTATGGGCTGCCGGTCACGACGCTCGCCTACCGCGAATCCGGCGGGTGGATGTACAACCAGCCGCACCCGCTCGGCGCGCCACTGGGTGCCGCCACACCACCCGAGCCGGTCCTGTGGCTGATATCCCGTCTGCACCCGGAGTATCGACGCCGCAGGTCCACGGGTCGTCGAACGTCGGAGATTCTCGCGCAGGATGTCGACGAGTGGGAGAACGTGCACCGCCCAGCCCGCATCGCGGCGCACCTCGCGCTGCTGCGCGACGACCCCGGCACGCTCGATGACGCGGCGCTGACCGCGCACGTCAACCGGTGCGTGGCGACCTTTCGGGACAGCGTCACGCTCCACTCCCGCCTCACGGTGGCCGCCAATATCGGGATGGGCCGATTCGCCGAGCGCGTCAGCGAGGTGACCGGCACCGACGTCAAAGAGGTTGTGGGCGCGGTGCACGGCAGTTCACCGGTCTCGGTGGCCGATGAGCCGACACTGCGTGTTCTGGTCGATGCGCTCCGTTCCGAGCCTGACGCACTGCGGTCGGTGACCGCTACCGAGGCCGACCCGGCAACGGCACTGAACGAGCTGGCAGGTGCCGACGGCCCGCTCGGCGAGGCGGCTCGCCTCTGGCTGGGCACCGCGGGTGAGCGCACCCTCGACACCTTCGACGTACTGGCGCCGCGGGCAATCGAGGTACCGGCATTCTTGCTGGCCACCCTTCGCTCCGCAGCCGAGGGCGGGGTCGCTCAGGCCGATCCCCAACCGGTCCTGGCCGAGCTCAGGATGCAATTCGGCCGCAGCACGGCTGCCACGAGCGAGTTCGACGCACTCCTCGCCGACGCCCGTCGCAGCCTGGCGCTGCGCGACGCGCGGGTTCTCTACAACGACTACTGGTCAGCCGGCCTGACACGTCGAGCACTGCTGGCCGTCGGGGAACGCCTGGTCGCCCGGCACCGACTGGCGCGCCCCGAGTACGCCCTGCTGGCCGAAGTCACCGAGATCGACGACGCCCTGATAACCGCCTCCCCCCCCGCCTCCGTGGCCGCGCGGTGGCCCCGTCTCCAGCAGCCGGCGCCGCCCGCCAAGACGCTCGGCGCCCCCGAACCTCCTCCGCCGCCGTTGCGTGCGTTCGGCGAACCGCACCGCACCAACCTGCGACTCACCCTGCTGTGTATCAGCCTCAATTTCGACGAGCATGAGGCTGTGGTCAGCGCGGGTGTGCGGGGGCATGGCGCCTCGCGCGGGGTCGTAGAGGGGACCGCGCGGGTCATCACCTCATCCGACGACTTCGCCCGGGTTCAACCCGGCGACATCCTTGTCGCGCCGACCACATCACCGACATGGAATATATTGTTGCCCCTGGTATCCGGACTCGTCGCCGATCATGGCGGGCCACTGTGCCATACCGCTGTGGTAGCGCGTGAGTGCGGTATCCCCGCGGTCGTCGGAACCGGCAATGCCACCACGCGCATACCCGACGGCGCAGCGATCCGGGTCAATGGGACCACTGGCGAAGTTCTGGTGGTGCGCGGATCCGCGGTCGGCGCTGCCGGTGAAAAACTACCCTGTTAGATGCCGCCGGCGACATCGCCGCCGCCGAAACGAAGGAGGAGCCCATCATGGGCGTCCGTATCGCAGAGGTGATGGCGGCGTTGTCGCTGACCACGGACCTGGCCACCGGACTGCCGTTCGAGAAGGGGCTGCGCGTCTGCATAGTTGCCGATGAACTCGTGAAACGGCTCCCGGACCGCGTCACCGACGACGGCCGGCTCCGGGCAACCACCTACCAGGCCACACTCCTGCGCTCCATCGGCTGCACATCACGAGCGCCAGAGAACGCCGCGGAGTTCGTCGATGATGTCGCCTTCCAGTGTGCGGTGAAGCACCTCGACCTCGACGCCGACCACCTCGCCGAGCAACTGACGGGCTTCGGCGACTGGCAGGGTTCCCCGGAGTCCCAGCAGTCACTGGCCGACCGTTTCGTCGACCTCGTCACCACCGACGGACCCCACGCCGCCCGGTACAGCTGTGAAGTGAGCCGGGCTCTGGCGCCGCCGATGGGTGCATGCGCGGACGCGGTGGCGGCCCTCGACGACGTCTACGAGCGCTGGGACGGCCATGGTATCCCGGATGGCCGCAGTGCACATCGGCTCAGCTTTGCGGGCCGGATCATGCACGTCGCCGAACAGGCGGTTCTCGCGCATGTCGCCGGCGGGACTGACCATGCCATCACCGAGGTACGACGCCGCGGTGGTGGTCACCTCGACCCGGACGTCGCCAGAATCTTTGTCGACGACGCGCCGTCGATCCTCGCGTCGACCGCCGAGACCGACCTGCTTGCCGCGGTTCTCGAACGTGAACCGGCGCCACAGTCAACCGTGGATGGCGCCGGATTCACGAGTCTCTGCGGGGTCCTGGGTATGGTCGCCGACCTCAAGAGCGTGTATCTGACCGGACACAGTTCACGCGTGGCTCGCGTCGCGGCGGCCGCGGCCAGGCGGGTCGGCCTCACAGATGTCCAGATCGGCGATCTCGAGGCCGCGGGCCACCTGCACGGTCTCGGATGTGTCGTGGTGCCCAGTTCGCTTCTGGACCGGCCGCAACCGAGTGGACAGCTAGGCACCGCTGATCGGGAACGGCTGCGTCTGCAAAGCTATTGGACCAGCCGGATCCTCGAACGGTGCCCGTCGCTGCGAACATTGGAGCCGTTGACCCGGCCCGCCGGTGCCCTGCACGCGGCCTTCGCCGAGGCCGGTTGGGGTACCTGGCGCGGGTCCACAGACGCCTCCGGCCCCTTTGCCGCGCGAATTCTGGAGGCCGCCGAGGTGTGGTGCACCCTCACTGAGGACCGCCCCGGACGCCCGGCTCTGCCCCCGGCCGCCGCGAGGTCCCACCTGTGCGCGGCCGTCGATGACGGGCGGCTCGAATCCGACGCGGTGTGGGCGGTGCTGTCCGCCGTCGACGTGGCGCCCGTCTCGCAAGCTGCCCCCAACGGTCTCACGGCCCGTGAGCTGGAAGTCCTACGACATGCGGCGAAGGGCATGTCGAACAGGGAAATCGCTGTGGCACTGGTCATTTCGGAGCGGACCGTTGGACATCATCTCGCCCATGTCTTCGACAAGACCGGCTACCGGACGCGCGCGGGCGTGGCCGTCTGGGCGGTGCAACGCGGGCTCATCCCGGCCGAACCGGGCGATCTGGAGCGTGCGCTCAGTTGAGGGTCGCCGGTCTGGTCGGACATTCATGTCGGCAAAGCTATCCGGGGAAGACCTGCCCCGGTCAGGTCAGTGCTTGGTGATCTTGTAGATGTGGTCGCCACCCAGGGGAGGCAGCGGCATCTTCGCCATGCCGGACGGCAGCTCCGTGATCGACGACGCCTTGTCGATAACCAGGAAGGTGTTCTTCTTCCAGCCCAGCAGCTGGTTCGGCAGCAGGCCGGTCGTCATCAGCTGGGTCACGCCGAGTGTCTTCTGGTTGATCACGGAGATGAAGCCGAGGAAGTAGTTGGCGGCGTACAGCTTGCCCTGGAAGACGAGCATCGAGTTGGTGCCCGGGCCGGTGGTCACGTCGCCGACGTGCTTACCTGTGCGCAGGTTGTACACCGACAGTCCGTTGTACAGGTTGTTGACGTACAGGCGGTTGGTCGTGGTGTCGGCGGCGACGCTGCCGTGACCTTCCCGGATCGTCTGGCGGGTGTTCCACTTGACCTTCGCCCGGACCTTGTCACCGCTGCGGGTGAGCCGGAACTGGGTGAGGTCGGTGTAGTACGAGGTGGTGGTGACGGTGGCACCGTCGGGACCCTGGTCGGTGACGATCGTGCCGGCGCCGAGCTGCTTGCCGCCGGACGGGTACCTGACCTCGCCGAGCCGCTTATAGGTGTCCATGTCGAAGAACACCAGGCCCGGGGTGACCGAGATGATGGCGACGCGGAGGTCTTCGGCGAAGACGATGGAGTGTGAATGCGGCAGGTTGCGCAAGTTGGCCAGGCGCCGCCCGGTGTTCTTGTCCCACACGTTGGCTTCGCCGCCGTTGGCCGCGGCGGCTGTGGTCCACACAGTGTGGCCCGTCTTCGGGACACCGATCTCGTACTGGGCGGCGATGGTGCCGTGGCCGTCGGTGTCGGCCTTCTGGGTCACGTTGATCCGCTGCTTGACCGACATCGTGTTCGGGTTGAGCCGGTAGATGGTCGACTTGGTGGGGCCGTTCATCGGCGACACGCTGGTCAGCCACAGATCACCGGTCTGCGCGTCGATAGCACCGCGGTAGTTGCCTGAATTGAAGTTGTAGCCGTGAATGCTGTAGCCGGCCGGCTGCGGAACAGCGGGAGCCGGGCTCGCGGGGGCGGCGTCGGCGGCCGGCGCGGTGGCCAGACCGAGCGTGAAAACGGCGGTGACGGCGAGCGCGGCGCCACGAACAATCGAGAAACGGGATCGCATGGACCTTAGGCTAACCTACGGATGCCCCGATACCTGGTCAGTTCCGTGCAACCTCCACCACACCGGACCCGCGCAGTGTGCGAGTGCTACGGCGTGCGCTGCGGACCGTCAGGGTCGCCGGGCCTGCGGACCGCCTATGAGAGCGTCGAGACCGGATACTTCCGGATGTTCGGATCGACAGTGAGCAGTGTGGCGCCGTCAACCATCGCCTGGGCGACGAGCATCCGGTCGAACGGATCCCGGTGTATCCACGGAAGCTCAGCGAGGGCACGCGCGTGGTCGACGCCGAACGGCTCTACTTCGAGCCCGAGGTTACCGACGGTGTCGAAGAATCGCGGACCGACATCGAGTTTGCCGGTCGACACCTTGATGGCGATCTCTGTCAGGGAAACCACCGAGATCATCTTCCGGATACTTGTGTCGGCGAGTACGTCAACCATGCTTTGTGGCAGCCTCTCCGGAGCCGATCGCATCCATAACAAGATGTGTGTGTCGAGCAATGTCCTCACGGCCGCCGAGAGTCCTGACCGCTGCCGTACCAGAGCGCGTCGTCCTCGTCGCTCCACTCATCGAAGTCATCGGGAACGGTGAACTGACCAGCCAGATCACCGAGTCTTGCGGGCGGAAAGGCCACCGGATCGATGGGTCCGAGGCGCGCCACGGGCTTTCCGTTCCGCGCGATGACCACGGTCTCACCTGCTTCGGCAGCAGCGACCAGCTTCGAGAACGAGGCCTTGGCCTCGAAGATGTTCACGGTGGTCATGGCGCCACATTACCCCACTCTGGCCAGGTCTGGCCAGGGCTAGTCCTTGGTCCGAGGTCACTCCGTGGAGCGTCGGCCATGCTGCTCCGGCGTGTAGGCGAGGAGTTTGCGGTACGGGATCGACATCTCGTCGATGCGGAGGACGACCGTCACCGTCTCGCTGTCGACGGTCAGGTCCACGACCCGGACGCCGTCGGTCACAGCAGTGGCGATGGGGATGGACGAGATCGCGGTCAGCCCGCCCCGCCGCAGCCACCGTCCCCACCCGGCCGCGAGCGGGCGCAGTTCGATGCGCCCGCCTTCCGAGACCAGCCGGGCGTCGACCCATCCGTTCCGCGTCCGCGTGCCGTTGTAGCGCACGCGAAGCCGCTGTTCACCGAGCGGTTCGATCTCGACCTTGTCGGCGTAGTGCTTCAGCAACGCGGTGGCTTGGGGCCAGTCTGCCACCACGACCACCTCCAGCGGCGCGGCCACGAGGATCGGGTGGACGGACGGCCGGGTGTGCACATTGCGTGCGCTGACGGTGAGGCGCTGGGCGTGCAGACCGTCGAACATCGGCTCGACGGCGGTGAGTGAGAGGCCGTTGACCTGCCCCATCGCGGCGCCGAAGCGGTCGAACCGGGCGTCGATGTCGTCGATCGTGAACGCGACCGGCTTATCGCCGAGGGTCGTCTCGATCCGCTTGCCGGCGACCTGCGCCTTCAGCGTGTCGAAGAGTCGCTCGATCGATCCGGTACCGAGCCGTGCGGTGGTGTCGATTCCCGGCAGTGCGAGGGGCAGGTGTGGTGCGGCGTCGGCGCCGTGCATCGCCGAACCGAGTTCGAGCAACCAGCCCGCAGGACTCAGATACCAGGGTTGCTCGACCACGTCTCTCCACATCCTCGACGGCAACCTCCTAAAGGTACGCCGTCGTAGGGCCGATCACGCTGCAACCACCGCGGCGCCGTCGTCAAACTCAGACCCGCTGGCTCATTCCTGCGTCAACGGGTAGTTCGACGCCGGTGACGTAGCGGCCGGCCTCGGAGCTGAGGTAGACGATGGCGTTGGAGATGTCGACGGGCTGGATGTTCTCGACGGGTAGTGCGTTGACGAAATACTTGGCGTAGTCGGGGTATTCGCCCAGGAACTCTCCCATGTAGTCGTTGGTGATCATGGGGGTCTGTACACCGGTCGGGTGGATCACGTTGACACGGATGTTGTGCGGCGCGAGCTCGTTCATCAGGGTGCGCATCAAACCGACGAGGCCGTGTTTGGCGGCGACGTAGTGCGCGATCATCGAGATACCCCGCAGTCCGCCGGTGGAGCCGGTGAGCACGATGGATCCGCCGTTCCCGGCGTCGATCATCGCGGGAACGGCTGCCGCGACGGTCCGCCAGACACCGGAGAGGTTGACGCCGATCATGTCGTCCCATTCGTCCTCGGTGATCGACCAGGTGTTCTTGGCGAATGAGGCGATACCGGCGTTGGCGGCGATGACGTCGAGGCGACCGAACTCGGCCACACCGTCGGCGACGACCGCCCGCACGGAGTCGAGTGCGCGGACATCGGCCTGTCGTGCCACGATCCGCCGGCCGGTTGCCTCGACAGCGGCGACGGTCTCCTGCAGATCGTCGGGCGTGGCCATCGGGTATTGGATGGACGAGATCTGGTCACACAGGTCGAAGGCTATGATGTCGGCGCCTTCCTCGGCCATGCGGACGGCGTGCGAGCGACCTTGGCCGCGGGCCGCGCCGGAGACGAGTGCGACTTTGCCCTCGAGTTGTCCGGTCATGATGAAACCTCTTTTCGTGAGTTGTGTTGCTTCGGAACGTGTGTGAATAGCGCGTTGGTAGTTGCTCAGTGGGTGGAAGGGTCTATGACACTCATCGACTCGTGCAGTATCCGTGCGCAGTCGGCCGCGTCGGAGTGCCTCGCTCCGTACGAAAGTACTTCTGGGGCAACAGGTCCGGAGTATCCCGTGTGGGTCAGGGCGTCGCGGAACGGCCGGAAGTCGAAGGCGCCGTGTCCCGGCGGCATCCGACCCCACCGGCTGGCGGTGAAGAACTCGTCGGCGTCGTCGGCCCGGCGTGCACCGTCGCTGATCTGGACGAGACCGATCCGCTCGGCCGGTAGTGCCCGCAACGTCGCCCAGTCAGGCGTGCCGTGCATCATGTGCCAGCTGTCGACCACGATGCCGAGCAACGAGGGTCCGACGGTGTCGGACAGGGCGACGGCGTCGCTGATGGCGGGCACCGGCCCGTAGGCCATGAACTCGAGGTCGAGTCGGGCACCACCGCCCGCGATGATCTCCGCGCACGCCCGCACCTCGTCGATCACTGTGTCGGTCAGCGGTGCGTCGACGATGCCCATGCAGCTGCGCACACCCAGAAGTCCCGCCAATTCCGCTGTTGCGGAAGCCTGTTCGCGGGTATCGGTGGTACCGATCCGCAGCACACCGATGTCGGTGACCGACAGTTCGCGCGCCGCGACCACCGCCACGATCCGGGCTCTGCCCTCTCTGCTGAACAGGTCGTCACCGAGGGCGACGTTGTCGAGACCGACTGCGGTGAAACCCGCCACGACGGCGGCGTCGAGGAGCGATTCCAGATCGGCTGCGGCGTACGGGATCGGTGGGCGTCCACTCCCCGGCGACGGGAAGGTCAGCCACGTCAGTGTCGACATCGATACCTGCATATGTACTCCTCGTCCGACCTGCGGGTGGTGGCTACTTCCCCTGCTTATACGGCTCGAAGAACGGCAGTGCCATCCGCAGCAGATCCTCGGGACGTTCATCCATCATGAAATGTCCACAGCCATCGATGATTTCGGTGGTGGCCCGGCCGTCGCTGATGATGTTCCAGTCCTTGAAGGTGAGGCCGTTGCACGCCGCGCCGCCTTCGATGACGTGAATCGGCATCGTCAGTTTGGTGTCGCGTGTCTTCTCGCTGTACTCGATCACCGAGGAGATGGCCCGGTAGTACGCGAAGGTGCCGCGCAGGGCGTGCGGGCTCTGCTTCACGAGGTCGATGTAGTGGTTGACCGCGTAGTCGGGCAGGACGTCCGGGCCCGAGGACTTCGACGCGAACTGGTGCCGGAAGTAGATCTCCTCGCGTCCCTCAACCATGCGTTCGTTGATCTCGCCGGCCCGGTTGAATCCGAAATGCCACATGAAGTCGTTGAGTTCCTGCGAGCCGAGCAACGGGAACGACTCGTTGACGCCGGGGATGACCGCTTCGGTGATCAGCATCCGCACGATCCGCTCCGGAGCCTGCGTCGCCATGCCGTAGGCCACCCATACGCCGAGGTCGTGGGCGAAGACGGCGAATGTCTCGTGGCCGAGTTCGGTCATCAGCGCCAGCATGTCCTGACCCGTGGTGATCTGGTCGTAGCCGGTATCCGGCTTGTCGGACAGTCCGAATCCACGGATATCGGGTGCGATCACGGTGAAGTGTTCCGCCAGCGCCGGCATCAGCGCACGCCAGGCGTACCAGGTCTGCGGCCAGCCCGGGATGAGGATCAGTGCCGGTCCGCTGCCGCCGATGACGACGTGCAGCTGAATGCCGTTGGCGTCGACGAATCGGCTGGTGAAGGTGTCGGTGAAGCCTGCCGGGAGGTGGGGCACGCCGGTGACCGAACCCAGTCCGGAGGGGGAATCGATGCTGCTGATACGAGTGCTCATAGTGTCTCCGATGACTCGATATGGAGCGATGCCTGCCCCGGCTCAGATGCGGGGTCGGCTGGGGAAGTGACTTGCCTCCGACGTGGTCATGCACTTCGTCAGACCCGGAGGCTTGATCATCTGTTGATAATTGATATCTCTGAATGATAGTCCAGAACGGGCGATGTGACAATGGTTTTGGAGGACATAGAGGCAATCACGCCTTCTGTAGGACCGTGACGGCACAGGCCGCCTCTTCGAGGCCGAGAATCCCGCCCCCGTCCCCGCCGAGCCCGCCCCGGGCGCCGTTGCCCTGCCGCGCACCCGCCTCGCCGCGCAGCTGGACGGCGATCTCGGTGATCATCGACAGCCCGCTGGCGGCGACGGGATGGCCCTTAGAGAGCAGCCCCCCGGATGTGTTGACGGGGATGCGCCCACCAGGGCCCGTCTCCCCGGATTCGGCCAGGGGTCCACCTTGCCCCGGTTCGCAGAATCCGAGCATCTCGGTCTGGTAGATCTCACTGAAGGCGGTGGCGTCGTGCACCTCGGCGACGTCGACATCGGCGGGAGTGAGTCCGGCACGCCGGTAGGCGCGTTCGGCGGCGACGGCGCTGAGGCCGGGCTCGCCGGGGCCGCGATAGGTTCCGGAGGTCAGCGTCGTTGCGGCGACGCGAACAACCCTGCGCCGGACCGGCGGCGGCATCCGCGCCACGAACTCGGAAGACGCCACCAGCACGGCCGCCGCCCCATCGCCGACCGGAGCGCACATCGACCGGGTCAGCGGGGGCGTGACCGGGCGGTCGGCGAGAACCTGCTCGACGGTCATCGGGAACCGGTACTGCGCACGGGGATTGTTCACCGCGTAGTTGTGATTCTTGGCCGCCACAGTCGCGAGCTGCTCGGGGGTCGTTCCCCAGCGGTGCATATGGTGCAGCGCCTGTGCGGCGTAGGTGTCCATGAAGACGGTGCGACCGGGACCCGGGCAGAACCGCTGCCCGATGCCGGCGAGCAGATCGGTGTAGATCGCCGTGGTGCGCCCGGGATCGAGTGAGTTCTCCGCGCCGCGATACATCTCGAAGACCGTCGACGCCGGGGCGTCGGGTCGGACGATCTTCTCCACACCGATTGCCAGAGTCAGCTCATGGTCGCCGGAGCGCACCCCGGATACCGCCCCTTGGAACGCCATCGACCCTGTCGCGCAGGCACCTTCGACATTGGTGATCGCCACGCGGGTGGGCAGGAGCCCGGCTTCGATCGCCGGCATCAGGCAGAACTGTCCCCGGCTGCTGCGCTGGCCCCAGTGGTCCATCATCATGTTGCCGAACCACACGCCTTCCACCTCCCGCCCGATCTCGGTGCCACCGGCGTCGTCGAGGACGCCGCGCAGTGCCGCGGTGGCGAGCTCGGTGAAGCCGGTGTCGGGATACTTGCCAAAGGGTAGGGAGAAGGCGCCGAGGACGTACGCGTCGGGCATGGGGAATCCAATCGTTCGGTCCGTGTCGGCCACGCGCTGTCGCTTGACCGCACGCGCGCGGCCTAACTATTGTCAGATGGTAGTAGATATCAGTCAATGATTGTAGGTCGTAATGTCTGGACCCTTGAGCGGAATCCGTGTCATCGAGCTCGGGCACGCGCTCGCCGCCCCGTTCGCCTGCGCCCTCCTGGCCGATTTCGGCGCCGACGTCATCAAGATCGAACATCCTGCCCACGGCGACAGCCTCCGCGACATGGGCCCGATGCTCGACGAATCGAGCGCCTGGTGGTCGGTCACCGGCCGCGGAAAGCGTTCTGTCTGTGTCGATTTCAAGAAGGCCGAAGGTCTGCACATCGTCAAGGGGCTGATACGGCAGGCTGACATCGTCGTCGAGAACTTCCGACCGGGCGTTCTCGACCGCGCGGGGCTGGGCTGGGCCGCGCTGCATGAACAGTTTCCCGCGCTGATCATGCTGAGCATCTCCGGCTACGGTCGCGGCGGCCCGTACAGCGACCGCCCCGGATTCGGGAAGATCGCCGAGGCGATGAGCGGCGCGACCCACCTCACCGGAGACCCCGCGGCACCGCCCGTGCACCCCGGCTACTCCCTCGGCGACGCCACCACCGGCATCTTCGGGGCGTTCGGTGTGCTGCTGGCCCTGCGGCACCGCGACGCGACGGGGGAGGGTCAGCTCATCGACCTGGCACTGTACGAGTCTCTGCTGCGGATGGTGGAGTGGCAGGTCCCGCTGCATGCGGTCCTCGGGCAGACACCCGTCCGCAACGGTGCGGTGTTCCCGTTCGAGGACGCGTTCTTGACCGATGTCTGCGCCACCGCCGACGGTGAGAGCGTCGTCGTGTCGGCCGCCACCACCAAGGCGAAGGATTCGGTGCGTCAGATGCTGGTGGCCGAGGGACTGCTCGGTGACGAATCTGTCTCGGACGAATCTGTCTCGGACGAACCCGTCTCGGTGGACATGATGTCGCAGACGCTGCGCGGCTGGGTTCTGACCAGGACACGTGAGGAGGCCCTGAGTACATTGCTGGCCTACGACATCGTCGCGGGACCGGTCTACACCACCCGCGACATCGTGGCCGATCCCCACATGGCCGCGCGCGGCAACCTGGTCACGATGCCCAGCAACCACGGCGTCGACGTCCCGATGCCCGCGGTCGTGCCGTCGATGAGCGCCACCCCTGGCGAGGTCCGGTGGGTGGGCCCGGCGCTGGGGCAGCACACCGGGGAGGTGCTCACGGATGTTCTGCACCTCAGCGCGGCCGAGGTCGACGCGTTGACCGAGGCGGGCGTGGTGGGGCCGGTCGAAGGCCCGTAGCGTGCATCAGGCCCCTGATCTGCTACGTTGCCTTCGGGGTGATGGTCGGATCCGCTGGTCCGGCCGTCGTTCGACGATGTGGAGCGACGATGGAAGGGGACCCCGATGCAGGCAATCGACCGGATCTTGGCGATCCTCGACATCGTCGCCGCCGAAGGCGCTGTATCGCCCACCGATATCGCAGGCCAGATGGATCTGCCGTTCTCGACGGTCGCGCGGCTGGTCCGCGAGATGTCGTCGGCGGGACTGCTCGACCGGGAGGCCGGCGGCGCCCGTGACTATGTCCTGGGCTGGAAGATCTTCGACCTCGCAACGACGGGGCGCGGCGGTCAGGACCTTGCCGTCGTGGCCATCCCTGCCATGACGCGGCTGCGCGACGTCACCGGCGAGACCGTGTCGCTGCACATTCTGCGCGGACACCAGCGCGTGTGCATCGCCGAGGTGCAGAGCAAACGCGAGCTGCGCCGGGTGATCCCTCCGGGAACGATTCAGCGGCTCGTCGGGACCTCCGGTGGCGAGGTACTGCTCGCGGGCGCCGACGATGCGATGCGCGACAATTTGCTGGCGCCGCTGGACCTCTCCGGGCCGGAGCGCGCCGCGGTGATCAAGCGGATCAATGTCGTTGCGGCAGATGGCTATAGCGTTCTGCGCAATAAGGACCTGGGCGTATCCGCACTGTCGGTGCCTGTCCGCAGAGGCGACGGTGTGCTGGCGGCGCTCACGGCATCGGGGCCGGGCACGCGATTCGGGACGACGCAGGCGCGTGAATGCGTCGACGAAGCCATCGCGTGCGCGGAGCGCATCACCCGCACGCTGTAGACCCCCTCGGCTCCACCCTCCGCCGAAGTTCTTCACTTTCCACTCCCCGCCGCATCCCGGATGCCCTCGCGGGGCCTCCAGCGCCGTGTCCGGGACTTCCGGCCAGGACATATCCGCAGCTCAGAGCGCAACCCCTGTGCTCGGCCACAGGTTCATCGACTCCTGAGTCTTGACTCACGCCGAGAACGGTGATGTGATCTACATATCACTGAATGAATGTAGATATCACTGAATGATATTCGGTGAACTCCTGAGGGTGAAAGGCATCCGCCATGACGGGCAAAGAAATCCGGCTGAACGTACTCGAGCAGTGCAACCCCAGCTTCCAGGCGTTCGGCCTGTGGACCCATCCGCGAGACCGGTCCACCGACTACACGTCGATCGACTTCTGGGTCGACTACGCGCGTATCGCCGAGCGTGGACTCTTCGACAACTTCTTCATCGCCGACGTGTACGGCGTCCCCGATGTCTTCGCCGGCACCCCGGACGCTGCCCTGCGCAACGGATCCCAGGGCCCGAGCCTCGACCCCGTCGTGCTGATCTCCGCGATGGCCTACGCCACGGAGAGTCTCTGCTTCACCGTCACCGGCAACGCCACCTACGAGATGCCATACAGCTTCGCCCGGCGGATGTCGACGCTCGACCACATGACCGGCGGGCGCCTCGGCTGGAACGTCGTCACCGGCTACCTCGACAGCGGTGCGCGGGCGATGGGTCGTGACGGCCTCGGGCCGCACGACGAGCGCTACGCCGTGGCCGATGAGTTCCTGGCCGGCGTGTACCGGCTCTGGGAGGAATCGTGGGAGGACGGCGCGGTGCTGCGCGACAAGGAGAACGGGCTCTACGTCGACCCGAGCAAGGTCCACGCCATCGACTTCCCCGGAAAGCACTACCGCTTCAACACTATTCATGCCACTGAGACCTCGCCGCAGCGCACACCGGTGATCTTCCAGGCGGGCGCCTCCGAGCGTGGCCGTCGCTTCGCCGCCCAGCATGCCGAGGGCATCTACATCAACGGCACCTCGCGGGCGGTGGTGGCCGATCAGATCGCGAACTTCCGCAAGCGGGTCGCCGACGCCGGCCGCGACCCGCAGTCGGTCAAGGTCTTCGCCGGTGTCACCGTCATCGTGGATGACACCACGGAGGCCGCGCACGAGCGGTATGCGGAGTACAAGAGGTACACCAGTGTGGAAGGGCTGATGGCGCTGATGTCCGGCGCGATGGGCATCGACCTGTCCCAGTACCCGCTCGACGAGCCGCTGGAGTTCCAGGAGAACGACGCCAACCGCACCGTCATGGAGAACATGACCAAGCACAACCGCTGGACCCTACGGGAAGCGATGGAGGCAAAGGCGTTGTCGGGCACCAATATTCCATTGGTCGGCAGCCCTGATGAGGTTGCCGAGGAACTCATCGGCTGGATCGACGACACCGACCTTGACGGCTTCAACATCGCCCGCACCGTCAATCACGAGACGCTGGAGAACTTCGTCGACCTCGTTATCCCTGCTTTGCAGGAGCGGGGACGCTACAAGACTTCCTACTCGGAGGGAACGTTCCGGCAGAAGTTGTTCGGCTCGGGTTCCCGGATCGGCGTCGACCATCCGGCTCGCCGCGGCTGGTCCACAGATGATGTTGTGGCACAATGATTGTCGTCATAGGAACCAATCGCAGGGAGTACGCACGCACCGACGATGTCTTCGAGGCGCACCGGCAGCTCATGACCGAGCTCCTCGCCGACGGCACGCTGGTCTGCTCGGGCCCCCGCGACGGCGGCTCGGTGATCATCCTGAGACTCGACGACGAACAGTCCGCGCGGGATCTGTTCGCGCGTGACCCGCTGGTCGGCGAGGGCTACGTCGAGCTGGAGATCTATCGATTCACCGTCGGATTGGCCGATCCCGCAACCGGACTCGCGGAGCGTGTGCCATGAGCGAGGTGCTGGCCGTTGCGACCACGCTCGGGCACCTCGATCTCTACGACACCGTGACGCTGGAGTCCATCGGCCGGATCGACGGACTGATCGCCCAACCGCACGAGCTCGCGTGGGACCCGAACCGCAGGCTGCTCTACCTGACCCACACCTACCGCGCCGGCGGCTACGGTGAGGCGAAGGACGCCGGTCACGAGGTGAGCATCATCGACCCGGCTATCCCGGTGGTCATCGAGGTCATCGACACCAGACCGTATCTGGCACCGCACGACGTCGAGATCGATCCGGTGCTGGACCGGCTGTACGTGAGTATCGAGGACCGCGGTGGCCATAACGGCATCGCCGTCATCGATCTGACGACCCGGAAAGTGATCGGCAACATCGCGTTGCCCGAGGCCAACTGCCACTGGATGGCGATCACACCCGACGGGAAGCTCGCCGTCACGGCCCACAAGGAAGCGGGCTCGTTGACCGTCGTCGATCTCGGTGCGGGCGCGGTTGCCGGGTCGATACCGTGCCCGGGCGGCGCCGAAGAGGTCGATGTCTCACCTGATGGCAGGTTCGCTTATGCCGCAACGCCGTTGATGGCAGTCGATGTGAACGTGAAGCAGGGGGCGTTCAACCGGCGGCCACCCGGCCCCGGCACGCTGCCGAGCCGGATCCTCAAGATCGATCTGGCGACGCGCGAGGTGGTTGGCGAGCTCGCGATCGACGAGGTGCTGTGCGCGCTGCGGGTGGCGCCCGACGGCAACTTCCTGGTCGGTGAGGTGTTCTTTCCCGATCCGGAAGATCCCGATGCCACACCGGTTCCCGGCAAGGTGCACCGCGTCGACACGTCGACGATGACCATCCGCGCAAGCTATCCGGCGGAGGATTTCCCCTTCACCATCCGGTGCTCACCCGACGGGTCGACAGCCTGTATCGCCAATCTCATGAGCGGCACGGTGACCGTCGTCGACCTGATCACCGACACCGTGACGGGCACGATCGCCCATCACGCGGGTGGGGGATTCGGCGGCACTCACGGCCTGGCGTGGATACCGGAGGGCGACCGATGACCTGGCCGGACCCCGTGAACCGGATTCCACCTGCGGTCGTCACCGACGAGGCGGGGCAGGCGCTGGCCAAAACACCGACGCTGCCCGACGGATCGCAACGGAACATCTTCACGACGCTGGCCTGGCATCCGTTGCTGCTCAAACGATTCAACGCATTCACCGGTACGTTCATGCGGTTCGGCACACTGTCGGCCCGCGACCGCGAGGTCGTCGTGCTGCGGGTGGCCGCGACGACTCGCTGCCGCTACGAACTGGGCCAGCATCTGCCCATCGCCGCGGCGGCAGGGGTGTCCGAGCCGACCGTGACAGCGCTGCTGCGCGTAGGCGACGACCGGTCCGGCCTGTCCGAGGGGGACGCCCTGCTCGTGGACACGACCGACGCGGTTCTCGCGACAGGGACCGTCGACGACGATCTGTGGAGCCGGCTCGCTCAGCGGTTCGACGAGCCACAGCTCATCGAACTGCTCGTCCTGATCGGCACGTATCGGATGGTCGCCGATCTGCTGAATGTGGCCGGCGTGCAACTGGAACCGGACATGAAAGCGGAGGTCTCCCAATGGATATGAGCACAGCGGATATGAGCACAGTGGAAACGAACGCACCGGAAACGAACGCACCGGAAATGAACCGGCGACCTGTTCCCGATCCCCGGCATTTCCGGAATGTGCTGGGCCACTACCCGACCGGTGTGGTGGTGGTGACCGGCCTGACGCGCGACGGCGTGCCGAGCGGGATGACCGTGGGGTCGTTCACGGCGCTGTCCCTGGACCCACCGCTGGTCGCGTTCATGGCCGCACGGACATCGGACTCGTGGGCGAGCCTGCAACCACTGGGCAGTTTCTGCATCAATGTCCTCGGAACCCACCAGGAACACGTCGGCCGCCTTGTCGCCGGACGTAAACAGAACAAGCTCGACGACGTCGACTGGCGGCCGGGAAGCGGAGGCGCCCCGATCATCGCCGGCTGCGTCGCCACCATCGAATGCGAGCTCGATCGCATCCTCGACGGCGGTGACCACGAGATCGTCATCGGGCACGCCCACACCCTCACCGCCGACGACCCGGGCGAGCCGCTGGTCTTCCTGCGGGGCGGCTACGGCCACTTCCGCCCGGGACTCGATGATCGGGCAGCGAACAGTTCGTAGCCGCCGGGAACCGTGTACTGCCGCCTCAACCGGGAGACTGCTGAAAAGGTCGGGGCCTCGTCCAGAACGAGGCCCCGACCTTTTCAGTCGCCCTATCCCGAGGCGCCCTCGCTCTTGTCGAGGAAGGGCTGGAGCAGGTCCATGAACTCTTGCGGGCGCTCTTCGGGGACCCAGTGTCCGCACTCGGGGATGACCACCGAGGTCACATCGTCGGCGACCGCCCGCATGGACGAGCCCGCCAGCTCACCGCAGCTCTGGGCGCCACCGATGGCGAGGACGGGAATGGTGAGCTTCTCCTTGGCGAACTCCCGGTTGTCAGCGCCGTCCTGGTAGAAGGCGCGGTAGAGTTCGAGGCCGAGACCACCGGGCCGGGCGTAGGACGCGGCATAGACGTCGATGTCCTCGTCGGTGATGCCGCCGACGTTGTAGATCCGGCCGTAATACATGTAGCGCAAGTATTCTCGCTCACGCCCACGGATCAGCATCTCCGCGACATGGTCGGCGGAGTGGAACGAGATGTGCCACTCCCGGAGTTCTTCGCGGTGGTCCATGAACTTCTCGATGCCACCGTCGCCGGCGACACCCATCAGCGCCATATCCGTGAAGGTGATGCTCTTGGTGTTGTCGCGGAACTGCGCGGCGTAGGCGTACGCGACGGCCGCTCCGTGGTCGTGGCCGACGATGTGCACCGGCCCGAGGTCGAGCGCGGTGACGAGTTCGTGGATGTCTGCGGCCACGGTCTTCTTGTCGTAGCCGGTGAGTGGCTTTTGCCGTACGCCGGAGTCACCGAGTCCGCGCAGGTCGGGAGCGATCACGGTGTACCGCTCGGCCAGCTCGTCCATCACCTTGCGCCACATGTACCAGGTCGATCCCCAGCCGTGCAGCAGGACCAGTGGCGGTCCCTCGCCGCCCTTCACATAGTGGTACTGGACCTCGGTCAGGTTGATCATGTGGTGGGAGAACTTCGGATCGAGTTCGAATGGCATGGCGACTCTTCTCGCTAGTGGCGGAACAGATTTCATCTGCACTCCCATTAAATGATAGTGACAATCAGCTAATGGGTTCATGAATCATGGACCGGCCATTGATCCATGTCAAGGGTCTTGCACCACCTACGGTTCTGCTCTACCGTTTGGGAGAGACTCTCAGTCAGTAGAGCTAGCTATCAATCAGTGATATATGGAGGACCAATGAATGCGCTGGTGACCGACCGGATCCTGGCCAACCTGTCGATCCGCACCGCCGAGTCCTTCCGGGAACGGGTCGAGGCTGCAGCGGCGGCCGGATTCGACGCGATCGGCCTGGGTTTGGCGCAATATCGCGAGCACAAGGCCGAAGGTATGGCTCCGCGGGAGATGGTCGCGATCCTCGACGACAACGGCATCGCGCTCACCGAGATCGAGGTTCTCGTCGGATTCGCCGTCGGCGGCCGGGCGGGGGGTTCGGAGCGCTACCCGTTCCTGAAGTATGCGACGCCCGAGGACGAGCTCGAGTTCTTCGAAATGGCAACTACTTTCGGTGTTCGTCACATGCAGACCATCGGTACGTTCGACAGTCCGCTGGAGCCGGACGCCGCCGAACGCTTTGCCGGCCTGTGTGACCGCGCCGCCGAGCACGGCCTGCTGGTCGCCCTCGAATTCGTCCCGGAGAGCAGCGTTCCGGACGCCTCGGTGGCGGCCCGGATCATCCGTGACGCCGACCGTCCAAACGGCGGCGTCTGCCTCGACGCCTGGCACCACTTCCGCGGCGCCAATGATGAGGCGCTGCTGCGTGAACTGCCCGCCGATAAGGTCTTCCTGCTGCAACTCTGTGACGGGACGATGGTCCCCGAGGACGACGACTTCCTCAATGACACCCTGCACAATCGCCGGGTGCCGGGGCAGGGCGAGTTCGACCTGCCGGCGCTGTTCCGGGTGGTCGGCGAGATGGGCGTGTCCGCACCCGCGTCGCTTGAGGTGATTTCGGACGAGCTCGACGCACTCGGTGCCTTCGGCGCGGCCAAAGCGCTGGGTGGCTGCCTGGAGCACTATCGCATCGACTGAGTCCGGCCCGGAACCTGACTGTGCGCGAGACCCCCACGAACATTGCTGTCGGTTCCGGAATCCAGAACTGACAGCAAGATGTGCCTGAGGGTACCTTGTCGCGGGGACCAGGTGTGACGGGCCAGCACGGTAGTTGCCTGCGGCAGGCGGTGCCGGCCGCACCGTGAATCTGGCATCCGAGGACCCTGCGAAGGTTTTCGTCAGGGCGACGACGTTCAGCTGGTCTTCCGCAGTGGTCGCAGCCGGTATCGACCGGTCAGTGTTTCCCGGTTGACGGGGATGCGGCTGAAGGGGGTTCGGATGTCACGGCGCGGTGCAGGACGTACCTGTCGAGCAGGTAGCTCACGGGAATCGCCGCGCCCACCGCACACAGCACTGTGGCTGCGCAGGTCAGTCGCCCCGAAAGCGGACCACCGACGGTGAGGACCATCGCGCACGCGGTGAGCGGAAGCCGGTAGCCACCGGCCACTCCTCCCGCAGCACCCGCGGATGCGGCGAGATCGGGAGAGACGCCGAGCCCCGGTGCGAGTGCGCGCCCGCAGAGGTCACCGATGGACAGCAGCGGAACGAAGAGTCCGCCACATCCCCCGGCCATCACCGCCGCGGTGGTCGCGCAGGCCCGGAGTATCGCCACGAGCAGCAGCACGCCGCCGGAGACCTGCGCCGACTCGGCCCAGGTGATGGCGCCGGCCCCCGGTCCGATGGCCGCCGCGGGGGTGGCGATCATGCTGACGGCGAGCAGGCAACCGAGCAGCGCAGCACTGCCGACCAGCAGTTTGGTGACCAACCCGGCCTGCCAGCCGCGGGCCTGGTAGATCGCGGCCCCGGTCACCGAGGACACCGCTCCCGCGACGACCCCCACGAGGATCGCGGCCACCAGGGCCTGCCACAGGCTGTTCGGAGGTGTCATGGGGACGATCAGCCTGATCAGGTCGAGCTTCAGCAGAGTGTTGATCGCCCAGCCCGCGAGCGCGCCACAGGTGGCCGCCAGCATTCGCGGCAACGAGATCGGTGCCCGACTGCGCCGGCCGAGTTCGAGGATGAACACCAATCCCACCAGGGGCAATCCCATGAGTACCGCGACCCCGGCCGCGCCGCCGCCGACACCGGCCGGGCGGGCCAGTCTGCGTAACCACGCGTGCCGGGCACCGCTGCCGGTCGCCGATCCTGCGGCGACGCCGAGGTGGGCGGCCGGGGATTCGGTGCCCATCGGCGCGCCGAGTCCGACGGTCGAGATGATCGCCAGCGCCCGGATCGGCGCCAGCCGCGACGGAAAGTCCTCTTCGTGTCCCGCCGTGCGCACTACGTCGGAAGTCAGGTCGGCGCGCACCGCGTTGGCCGGGAATCGCAGCCATGCGCTGAATCGCCGGGGAGGTGCGCCGGCACCGTCGACCCGTTGTGCGGCCCGCCCGTCGGCGACGAGGTTCAGCAGCAACACCGCTCCGACGACCCCGAGAAACGGGGCCGTCAGCATCACCCAGGAATCCTGGTCCGTGATCCAGGCGAGGATCGCCTTGATTGTGCTGGTGACCGCGACGACCAGCACCGACGCGACCAATCCGCCGAGTATCCCACCGGCAACGGCCTCGGCGGCGACTCGCGCATACGCCGGTCGCCCGGCACGACTGTCCATCGGCTGAGCGTAATGGCGGACTCCACCATGTGAGTTGATAAACACCGCTTCAACCGATGATTCCACTGCCGTTTCGTAGCTAGCATTCGTGAATGGACATCCACATCCGGCAGGACATCAGGGCCGATCTCACCGGGCGATGGAACGAACCGCACCGGCACCATCACAATCGGCGACATCTGGACGAGGTGCTCGCCGCACTCGGCACGTTGCGGGAGGCCGGCGTCGAGTTCGATGTACGTCCGGTGGTGCTGGCCGCGTGGTTTCATGACGCCGTCTACGAGCCCTTCAGCGCGACCAACGAGGAGGACTCCGCCGACCTGGCACGTGACCTCCTCGCCGACGACCCCGACCGGGACGAGGTGGCTCGCCTCGTTGAGCTGACGAAGACGCACGAGCCCGATACCGATGACCGCAACGGTGTCGCGCTATCCGATGCCGACTTCGCCGTCCTGGGTGCCGACGCCGATCGTTACGACGAGTACGCGGGGAACATCCGGGCCGAGTTCAGTCAGGTACCGGCCGAGATCTTCCGTACCAAACGGCGTGAGTTGCTCGTCGAGTTTCTTGACCGCCCAGCTATTTTCGTGTCCGAACCGGCACACGAGCGCTGGGAGACGATGGCGCGGGCGAATATTGCGCGCGAGATCGACGAATTGCGTTAGTACCGATCATGATTCGCTGTCGGTGCGGTCACCGACGTAACGCAGCAGTGCCGGGTCCGAGGAGACCAGACGGTCGACCTCTTCGCCGCCGTCGCACCGGTACAGCCCGACGATCAGGGTGTCGCCCCGGCGCCCACCTACGCGCCACACACCCCCGACATCACTCCACCGCCGCAACACCTCGACAGGATCACCCGGACTCTCCACCCCCAGATCGTATGCCTGGACGCGGGAACGCTCAGGCGAACACCATCGCCTCGGCCACGTCGTAGCGGCGGGCGTCTATGGCGTCGGTGATGGCGTTGTGGCGGACCTGCCAGGGGGCGGTGTCGGCGGACTTGGGCAGGCGGGAACCGGACCGGCGCAGATAGCCGGAGTCGAGTTCGAGCAGTCCGTGCGGCGTCGGTGTGGCGCCGTCGAGGGTGGGGTAGGCGCGCGTGTAACCGTGCTCGCGCATGTGCGCGATCAGGTCGGCGACAGCCTTGCTGGTCAGATCCACCCGCAGTGTCCACGAGGCGTTCGTGTAGCCCACCGACCACGCGAAGTTCGGGACGTCGTTGAGCATGTAGCCGCGGTAGGCGTACCTCTCACCCGGCTCGACGATCTCGCCGTCGATGCTCAGGTCGATGCCGCCGAACGCGATCAGTTCCAGACCGGTGGCGGTGACGACGATGTCGGCGTCCAGTTTCCGCCCCGAGGTGAGGGCGATGCCGGTCGGGGTGAACGTGTCGATGGTGTCGGTGACGACCTCGGCCGATCCGTCGGCGACCGTCTTGTAGAAGTCGGCGGCGGGGATGATGCAGAGCCGCTGATCCCACGGCTGGTAGGCGGGTTTGAAGTGGGTGTCCACCGGGTAACCGGCAGGCAGGTTGCGTTTGGCGATCCACCGCAGGAGCCGGCGCGAGGCCTTCGGGAAGCCCCGGCAGAACAGGAAGATGCCCAGCGTGATCAGCATGTTCCGGTAGCGGGTGATGTCGTGCGACCACTGGCTGGGCAACGCCTTCTGCAACAGGGTGGTCATCGGATCCCGCCACGGGTACGGGAACAGGTAGGTGGGCGAGCGCTGCAGCATCGTCACGTGCCCGGCGGTCGGCGCCATCGACGGGATGAGGGTGATCGCGGTGGCGCCGCTGCCGATCACCACCACCACCTTCTTGCCGGCGTAGTCGAGGTCGGCCGGCCAGAACTGCGGGTGCACCAGCGTTCCGGTGTAGTCGTCGACGCCGGGGAACTCTGGCAGGTAGCCGGTGTCGTAGCGGTAGTAGCCGGTGCAGCCGTAGAGGAACCGCGCCTGATAGGTGGCCGGTTCACCGTCGGTGCGGACGTCGACGGTCCACAGGTCGGTGGTGGTGTCGAAGTTCGCGGCCAGCACCTCGGTACCGAACCGGATGTGGGGCATGATGCCGAAGTCGCGGGCCGAGTCCTCGAGGTACTGACGGATCTCGTGTCCTTCGGCGATCATCTGGTCACCCTTCCACGGATTCCACGGGAAGCTGAGCGTGAAGACGTCGGAGTCGCTGCGGACACCTGGATAGGCGAACAGGTCCCACGTCCCGCCGATCCGTTCTCAGTTCTCCAGGATCACATACTTCAGGCCGGGGTTCTTCTCGCGCAGGCGGTACGCGGCGTCGATGCCGGACAGCCCGGCACCGACGATCAGCACGTCAAAGATTTCGGCATCAGAGGCTTGCACAGCAGAGATTTCCATGGTGCGTCATTGTGTCCCAGTCGGCCCCGAAATGCACTCCGCATACCTGATGTCCGGGTGTTCGTGCAGGACGTTCTCCAGATCGACCGAGGAGATCCATTCGCCGCCGGACTTGATGATGTCCTTGGCGCGGTCGGTGAGTCGCACGAAGCCTTGGTCGTCGAGGGTGCCCAAGTCGCCGGTGCGGAGCCAGCCGTTGTCGAACTTGTCCGCGCCCTCACCGCCGAGATAACTGCCGGCGACCCACGGGCCGCGCAGTTCGAACTCGCCGATGGACGCACCGTCGTCGGATTGCTTCAATAATTGTGTCGACGACGAAGGTTTCGTCTACGTCGTCGACCGGGTCAAGGACATGATCATCTCCGGCGGCGAGAACATCTACTGCGCCGAGGTGGAGAATGTCCTGGCCAACCACCCGACATTATCGGCCACATCCGCCCCGGTTATCGGACCGCACTGATCGCCTCGGCGGGAGCACCGGTGCCGGACAGGCGTTCGCGCACGGCCGGTGCGACCTGTTCGGCGAGCAATTCGATCCGGGCACTGCCGCTGTCCACGGTCTCGCCGGGGAGCTGGGCCCAGAAGTGCACGTCCTTGATCTGCGGTGTGCGATGAACCAATTCGGTGATCTCGTCGACGGCGGTCCCGACGTCCCAGAGGGTGTAGGAACCGGCTTCGATCAGCTGGCCCGGATCGGTGAACTGGGGAACGTCGCCGAACGCGCCCATCTCGATGTACTTGTTGATCTGGTACAGGGCGTGCCGGCCGATCCGGGCCCATTCGCGTTCCGGGTCGTCGGCGATGATCGCCCACTGGCCTGCGAAGATCCGGCCCGCATCCCGCGGCTTGCCGACCCGTTCGAGCGCGGCCAGATACTCCTCGTGATGAGCGTTCTGTGTACTGAGGAAACCGTCGCCGATACGCGCGGCACGTTCGATCGCCGGTGGCGCCATGGCACCGACGAGCAGGTCGGGAACCGTCTCGGGAACGGGGGTGATCGGTAGTGCCGGTTTGCGCAGGCGTTTGCCTTCGAAGGGTTCTGCGGAGCCGGTCCAGCACCGGCGGATGATCTCGACGCCTTCTTCAAGGAGGCTGGGGCGGTTGATGATCCGGCGATCGAAGGCCTCGAACTCCGGCTTCCAATATCCCTGGCCGACGCCGAGCGCGAATCGGCCGCCGGTCATCAATGACAGCGTCGTGGAATCCTCGGCCAGGCGCAGCGGATTGTGCAGCGGCGAGACGATCAGGTTGGTGCCGATCTTCATCGTGGTGGTGCGGGTACCGATCGCCGAGCACAGGACCATCGGCGACGGTGTGTAGCCATCCTCCATGAAGTGGTGTTCGGTCAGCCACACCGAATCGATCCCGATCGACTCGGCCCAGGTGATCTGGTCGAGCGCCTCGCGGTAGAAATCACCGAAACCCCGGGCGGATCCGGTGGACGCGGGATTGCGGAAGTCGTACCAAAGCCCGAAGTTCAGGTCCGGTGTGTGCATTGTTCCTCCTATGACGGCTCACAATCGGTGCCCCGAAC
The DNA here is from genome assembly GCF_937858515.1 of uncultured Gordonia sp. NCBI lineage: Bacteria > Bacillati > Actinomycetota > Actinomycetes > Mycobacteriales > Gordoniaceae > Gordonia > uncultured Gordonia sp. The sequence continues at coordinate 79,856 of NZ_CALLZT010000142.1, forward strand.
TATGCGTCGGGGGTGTGGCGAAGCCAAGGGCGCCGGTCCGGATCGTTTGGAGATTGCCACAAGCCGCGAAGTCGGCAGCTCTACCGACCCGGCCGCGATGAGAGTGAGTGTGATCGAGTGAGCACAGTGCAGAACCACCGGCTGGTCATCACCGATTTTCTGGCCCGCGCCCGAGATATGTTCGGGGACAAGCAGGTCATCGACCATGTCGACGGCACCGAGACGCTGCGGTACGACTACCGGACGTACGCCGATCGGGTGGCTCGGCTGGCTTCGGCGCTTGTCGCGGCCGGTGTGCGGCCGGGTGATCGGGTCGGAACGCTTGCCTGGAATCATCACCGGCACCTGGAGCTGTACCTGGCGGTCCCACTGGCCGGGGCGGTTCTGCACACCATCAACCTTCGGCTCGAACCCGACGAGATCGACTACATCGTCGACCACGCCGACGACACGATGATCTTTGCCGACCCGTCGCTGGAACACCTGCTGGCCGCCGTGAAGCGCCGCCGGCCGTCGATGCCGATCCAGCTCATCGACGACGGTTACGAAAACCTCATCGCCACCCACGAACCACTCGTCGAGCCGGTTCCGCGTGCCGAAACCGATTTGGCGGCACTGTGTTACACCTCCGGCACCACCGGGGCGCCCAAGGGCGTCGGCTATGCCCACCGATCGCTGTACCTGCACACGATGGTCGCGGGCCTGGCCGACGGACACGCGGTCAGCGAACGCGACAGGGCGCTCGTGGTGGTGCCGATGTTCCACGCCAACGCCTGGGGAGTTCCCTTCGCCGCCTTGATGACCGGGGCCGACCTGGTGCTGCCCGGCCCGCATCCCACCCCCGCCGCCATCGCGACTCTCATCGACCGGCACCGCATCACCTACACCGGCATGGTGCCCACCGTCGCCGCTGACCTGGTCGCGCACGCCCGCAGCAGCGGACTGGATCTGTCGTCCCTGCGGGCCCTCGTTCTGGGTGGCTCACCGCCGCCGGCCGAACTCATCCGCGCTCTCGACGCGCTCGGCGTCCCGGTGTTCCAGGGCTGGGGGATGACCGAGATCTCGCCGATGGCGACGTTCGCCCGCCCACCGGCAGCCGCCGACGACGACCTCGACTCGCGTATCAGGTACATCCGGAAACAGGGCAGGTTGCTGCCCGGATTGCAGTGGCGGCTCCTCGCCGACGACGGCACCGACGCCCCGCACGACGGTATGACCAGCGGCGAGGTCCTCATCCGCGGCCCGTGGGTGGCCACTGAATACTTCCGCGATCCCCACCCCGAGGCATTCGTGGACGGTTGGCTCCGCACCGGCGACATCGGTGTGATCGACGACCGCGGATACTTGGAAATAGTGGACCGCGCAAAGGATCTCATCAAGTCCGGGGGAGAATGGATCAGCTCCGTCGCCCTGGAGAGTGCTCTTCTGTCCAGCCCCGGTGTGGTCGACGCCGCGGTCGTGGCCGCACCTCACCCCCGCTGGCAGGAACGTCCGGTGGCCTACCTGGTGGGTGACGGTATCGATCTCGACAAGGTACGCGCCCACCTCGCCGGCACCGTCCCGCGCTGGTGGATGCCTGAGCGTTTCGTCATTGTCGACGCGCTGCCCCGCACCAGCGTCGGCAAGCTCGACAAACGGTCCCTGCGCGGCAGGGCCGTCGAGGACCTCGCCGATGACACCGCCTTGTCGGATCCTCCAACGAGCCGCTCGTGAGCTGGTTCTCGCGTCGCCGGCACCTTCCTAGGGTGACACACAGGGTGTGAAACAACAGACGTCCGCCATTACCGCGATTAAGGAGTTTTCCATGTATCTCGCCACCGAACAGGACCGCAGCATCTACTTCGAGCACCATGCGGGTGAGGGCAGGCCGGTCGTGCTCGTCCACGGCTGGGGTGCGTGTACACGTTGCTGGGACACCACCGCGCCCGCGTTGTCGGCCGCAGGCCACGAGGTGGTCAGCCTGGACCTGCGCGCCTGTGGACGCTCCGACAAGGACTTCGACGACGTCTCGATCGACGCGCTCGCCGGCGACGTGGTCAAGCTGGTCGACCACCTGGGTCTGGACCGGCCGGTGATCAACGGCTGGTCGCTCGGTGGCGGCGTGGCCACCGCGGCCGTTGCCGCACTCGGCGATCGGGCGGGCGGTCTGGTGCTGACCGGCGGGGCGTCACCGCGGTACACCGTTGCCGACGGCTGGGACCACGGCGGCACAGTGGAGGGTGTCGCCGAGGTTCTCGCCGCCGCTGCCGCCAATCGCGCGGACACCTTCCGGGGCGTTGCCGCCGCGGTCTGCGCGAAGGCGCCCTCCGATGACACCCTCAACTGGATCTGGGGCATGTTCATGGAGATGGGACCTCGTGGCGACGAATCCCTGCGCGACCTGTCCCATATGGACCTACGTGCCGAACTCGCCGCCATCGACGTCCCGATCCTGTCGCTGCACGGCACCGAGGACGCATTCGTACCGCTGAGTGGTGCACAGGCGGCGGTGGACCTGGCCAAGAGCGCCACCCTCGTCGAGTTCCCCGGTGTCGGTCACGCTCCGTTCCTGGAGGACCGTGACCGATACCTCTCCGAGCTGACGGGATTCCTGCGGGTATGAGCACACAACCGAAAACCTGGATCATCACCGGCGGCTCCCGTGGGATAGGTCGGGCCGTGGTCGAGCGGGTGATCGCCCGTGGTGATCGTGTGGTGTCGCTCTCACGCGGTGTCAGTAGTCTCGAGTTCAGCCGGCCCCGTCAGGTCATGGAGATCAAAACCGATGTCACCGAAGGTGATTCGGTTGCTCGTGCGATCCGGGCCGTCGCCGAGGAATACGGCTCCGTATACGCCTTGGTGAATGTGGCCGGGGTGCACCGGGGTGGGCGGGTCACCGACCTGAGCCGCGTGGATTGGGATTTGGTGTTGCGCACAAATCTCACCGGCGCTTTCGAGACCTCGCGCGCGACGGTACCGATCCTCGAACCCGGCGGTGCGATCGTCAATGTGGGTGCGGTGGTGGGTTTTCGCGGATTTCCCGGCGACGTCGCCTATGGTTCGGCCAAGGCGGGTCTGTCAGGAATGACGCAGGTGCTCGCTGCCGAACTCGCCCCGCGGAACATCCGCGTAAACCTGGTCGTACCCGGTTTCGTGGATACCGACATGACCTCGACCCTCTCGGGCCGGGCACGGGAGAAGATCGTCGCCTCGATCCCGGCCGGCCGGATCGGCGAGGCCTCCGAGATCGCGCAGGTCATCGTCGATGTCGCCGGTGCCACTTACATGTACGGCGCCACCGTGCCCGTCGACGGTGGGCTGCTCAACTCGTTCATCGGTCCGGGCCGCTGAAATCGCTTGTGGCAACCTCCAACAGCGGTTGGGTGAGTCAGGTGACCTGGAACACATCAACCCATACCGTCGATGGTATCGACCCGAGGACAGTACAGGAGTTCCCAATGGCAACAACAAATATCGAATCCTACTCTCGAACAACAGAACACGGCGAGACGATCAAAGAGTATCTCGACACCGAACACACCCGCGCGATCTTCCTGGGCTGAGACCGGCAACTATCCGAACAATCACCACCACAACAACTCTCGGACCGAGAGGTAAGGAGATAACCATGGACATGGGCGTCCTTCTGGTTTTCCAGAACTATCACGAGAATGTCACCGACGAGGAGGTCTTCACTCATGACCTCAAGCTCGGGATCCTGGCCGAGGAGGCCGGATTCGACTCGGTCTGGTCGGCCGAGCATCACTTCGATGATTACTCGATGTGCCCCGACAACTTCGCCATCCTCAGTTATCTGGCCGGGAAGACCTCCCGGGTGAAGCTGGGCATCGGTGCGGCGATCCTGCCGTGGAACAGTCCGCTGCGCGTGGTCGAGAAGGCCATCATGCTCGATCAGATCTCCGGTGGCCGTACACTTCTCGGACTCGGCCGGGGTCTGGCGAAAATGGAGTACGAGACCTTCGGAATCCCGATGGAAGAAGCCCGCGACCGCTTCAACGAGGCCGCACCGATGGTAATGGCCGGTGTGCAGTCGGGTGTCGTCGAGGGCGACGGCCCGATGTATCCGCAGAAGCGCGCGGTCTGCCGTCCCGCACCCAGTGCGGGTGTGAGCTGGGAGGGAAGGCTCTTCGGCGCCGCGATGTCGCCGGACACCGTCCCGATCATCGCCCAGATGGGGCTACAGATGATGACGTTCATGCAGTTCCCCTTCGAGAAGCATGCCGAGATCATCAACACCTGGAAGCAGCACTTCCGGGATGCGCACCATACCGAGCCCGGACCGCCGGTCATCCAGGACTTCGTGATCTGTCACGAGGACGAGGAAGAGGCCCGCCGCCTGGCCTATGCGCACATCAACCGGTACTTCCTGTCGGTCATCAAGCATTACGACTTCGCCGGCAAGCACTGGCGCGAGACCAAGGGCTACGAGACCTACCAGGCCGGGGCCGACATGATCCGGGAGGCCGGAATGGAAGCGGCCGCCGACGCCTATGTCGAGGCCAACATCTACGGCACCCCGCAGCAGATCATCGAGAAGTACGCCTACCGCCACGAGATGATCGGCGACTTCCTCCCGAACGCCGCATTCTCCTTCGGTGGCCTGCCGCTGGCCGAGGCGGAGAAGAGCCTGAAACTGTTCGGCGAGAAGGTGATCCCGGAAGTGCACAAGATGACGGACAAGGTGCCCGCCGAGGTCTGATCGCCCGGCAGGCACGAAAGGCCGGAGTTCGATCGGGGTGCCGGCCGTCGGCACCCCGATCGTCAACCGGCGACACCCCCCCACCGGACACGAAGAAGGCGACATGAGCGAGAACACCACAACGATGACAGTGCCGTACGTTCAGGCCGTCGACGACGCGGTGGCGGCCATTGCCGCCGGCGGCTTCGCCGTCGTCATCGACGATGCCGACCGCGAGAACGAGGGCGACCTCATCGGCGCGGCCGGCCTGATGGACAGCGAACAGCTGGCGTTCATGGTCCGCCACACCACCGGCATCATCTGTGCCCCGATGACCGCCGACCGTGCGGCAGCGCTCGACCTGCCGCAGATGGTCGAGCACAACACCGACAGCCACGGCACCGCGTTCACCGTCACTGTCGACCACCGCGACGTGAGCACCGGGGTGTCGGCCGTCGACCGCACACTGACCCTGCGTGCGCTGGCCGATCCGTCGACCAGGCGGGCCGACCTGCGCCGACCGGGCCATGTGTTTCCGCTGCGTGCCCGCGAGGGCGGTGTGCTCACCCGCGCCGGACACACCGAGGCGGCCGTCGACCTGGTGCGGCTCGCCGGAGCCGGTGAGGTGGGCGTGATCAGTGAGATAGTCGCCGACGACGGATCGATGCGCAGCGGCCGGGATCTCCTTGATTGGGCCGGTGCACATGGTCTTCCGGTGCTGCGGATCGCCGATCTCATGCGCTATCGAGGTACCTCTGAATCAGTGGTCCAGCGAGTTGCCGAGGCAAGCATGCCTACCGAGTTCGGGCATTTCGACGCCGTTGTCTACCGGAGCGGCGTCGACGGCATCGAACACCTCGCGCTGGTCCTCGGTGATGTGGCAGCCGCCGGGCGCGGCCGTGACGGTGCCCTGGTGCGGGTGCACAGCGAATGCCTCACCGGCGACATCATCGGATCGTTGCGCTGCGACTGCGGCTATCAGCTCGAACAGGCGTTGCGTGCGGTCGCCGATGAAGGCTGCGGCGTAGTGGTCTACCTCCGTGGGCACGAGGGCCGCGGCATCGGGCTGGCCCACAAGATCCGTGCCTACGCCCTGCAAGAAGACGGGCTGGACACCGTCGACGCCAACACCGCCCTCGGGCAGCCGGTCGATTCGCGCAGCTACGGCGTTGGGGCGGCGATCCTCGCCGATCTGGGTGTCCGGCGGTTGCGGCTGATCACCAACAACCCGGCGAAGTTCGGCGGTCTTGACGGCTACGAACTCGACATCGTCGGACGGGTGGGACTGCCGTCGAAGGTCACGCCGTACAACGTGCGGTATCTGCGCACCAAGCGCGACCGGATGGGGCACCTTCTCGCCGACGATCCGGAGATCAGCCCGGCGTGCGAGGGTTGACATACCGCGCATGTGGCGAATGTGATGGTTGACGTACCTGCTCGGGGACCGACGAGAGGATGGCGCACAGTGAACGCCGGTCAACGATGACCGCCACAGTGCCGGGCACGGCAGAACCGGCTGACGACCCCGCACCCACCAGGGAACGCGAGGTGATCAGCGCTTTCGCCGAGATCACCCGGGAAGCGATCACCGACACCCGCCTGGAAGACCTGCTCACCCTGGTCGGGCGACAGCTGTGCCAACTGCTGGGCGTGACCCGATGCTCTGTCTACCTGCGCCACGGCAGCGGCCGCTACCGCGGGGCGGCCGGGTATTGCCAGGACGCCGGCAACATCACCGAGGACGTCCGGCGCCAGGAATCGGGCTTCGACGGTGACCGGTTCAGCCAGGAAGTCATCACTACCCGGGGTCCGGTCGTGTTGCACGACGCCCTCAACGATCCACGCCCGCACCACCGCACCATGACGCGCTGGGATGTGCGGGCGATGCTGGGTGTTCCGCTGGTCTTCGACGACGAGGTGATCGGACTCATCTTCGTCGACTGCCGCGGCCGCGAACACGATTTCACCCCCGGCGACATCGAGGTGGCGATGCTGTTCGCCCGGTTGTCGGCACTGTTCATCAGCCAGGCCATGCTCAACAACCGGCTGCGCCGGCAGGCCGCCGAGATCGCCCGTAAGAACGCCGCCCTGGCCTTCCTGGAGGATGTGCACGCCAAACTCACCGGCGCTGTACTGGAAGGCGCCGACCTACATCGGGTGGTCCGCCTGCTCAGTGACCTCTCGGCCAAGCCTGTGGTTCTCTACAACGACGATTTCGACGTGCTCGCATGGGCGGCGCCCGTGGCGCTCAAGCTCACCGAAGCCCCGGTCATCAGCGCCAAGGTCCGCGCCACCGCCTCGGTCCGGGACACCCTGGCCGCACTCGCCGCAGGCAAGCCCTCGGCGGTGGTTCCGGCGCAATTGGCGGTCGGCCTGGGCCGGCGGCATCTCATGTGCCGCATGATGATCGAGGGCAAACCCGCCGGATTCCTCGGGATCGTGGAGGTGGGCCGCACCCTGGAGGCCATCGACGCGAATATCGCCGAGCGAGGCGCGAATGTGCTTGCCCTGCAGATTCTCTCCGAGCAACGACAGATCGAGAGCGAGGGACAGGCCCGCGACGACTACCTCTCCGATCTCCTGCGCAAGGGCCGCGACCAGGAGCATCTGGTGCGCCGCGGACCGCAGTTCGGGATCGATCTGTCCCAGCCGCACGCACTGGTGCGGCTGACATTGCACGAGAACCATCCCGCCCTCACCGCGTCGGCGATTCAGGCGCTGGTGACGCGAACCTTTGCGGCGGTCATGGGGATCTCGCCACCGCCCGCGGTGCGGCTGCCGGGAACGGTCGTCGTCATGGTCCGCCTCGGGAAGGACGACCCGGCCGCGCTGGCGGACCTGCGTACCGACGTCATCGAGGTCACCCACCGGCTCGACGGCACACTGAGTCTGGGCGCCACCATCATCTCCGGAATCTGCCGCAACCCTGCCGACTTCGCCCACGCCCACCGCGAGCTGCGCGAAATGGGTTCGGTGGCAAAGTCGTTCGATTGGCAGGAACGGGCACTACTGCTCGACGACCTGGGCATCTTCCGGGTGGTGGTGAGCAGCGGCCACGTGCGGGAGGCGGTGCACTTCGCACATTCCCACGTCGAGGCGGTGCGCAAGGCCGACGACGGTACCTTGCTCCGGACCTGGCGGGCGTTCGTCGGGGCCGACGGCAAGGTGCAGGCCACCGCGCACGCCCTGCAGGTGCACGAGAACACGATCCGGTACCGCCTCGGCAGGATCCGGGAGATCTGTCATACCGACCCCACCTCGCTGGACAGTCTGCTGTCGGCCCGCCTCGCCTTCCAGGTCCTCGAACTCGCCGGCGAGTAGGGTCACGGCACTTGTGGTTTCCTCCAAGGGCCACGGTCCGGAGGGGTTCTGAAGATCTGGAGCCCGGCATACGTTGACCTCATGTCACCGCAGCCGGCCAGCGCTCCCGATACCCCAGTCGGCACCGCACCGATCGAGACCGGCGCACTCGAGGATTGGATGGACGGCCAGGACCTTCCTGGCGGCGCGATCACCGGGCTGCGGCCGATCGGTGGGGGCACCCAGAACATCATGGTGCGGTTCGAGCGTGGCGGTGTGTCCTATGTCCTCCGGCGCGGCCCCCGCCACCTGCGGCCTAACACCACGACGGTGATCACCCGCGAGATGACGCTGCTCAGTGCCCTTTCCGGAACAACGGTCCCGCACCCGAGGTTCGTCGCCGGGACGGACGACGAGTCGGTTCTGGGTGCTGTGTTCTATCTGATGGAGCCGGTGGACGGTTTCAATGCTGCGGAGAATCTCGATGCTCCGGCCGCTGCCACCGCTGAAGGGCGCACCCGGATGGGATACGGACTCGTCGACGCGCTCGCCGAACTCGGCGCCGTCGACCACACCCGGATCGGTCTGGGGGACTTCGGTAGACCGGAAGGCTTTCTGCAACGCCAGGTTCCGCGCTGGCTCGCCGAGTTCGACCGCTACCGCGGCACCGCCGGCTACCCGGGACCCGAATTCGGTGAGCTCGACCGCGTCGCCGACTGGCTCGAGCGGTATCGGCCCACGGACTCGCGGCCCGGCATTCTGCACGGCGACTACCACATCGCGAACGTCATGTACCGATACGACAGTCCGGTGGTCGCCGCCATCGTCGACTGGGAGATGGCCACCATCGGTGATCCGCTACTGGATCTCGGTGTGCTGTCAGCGATCTGGCCGACGGAACCAGGTGGCGCGGAACTGTACGAGAGCGCGCTCGGTGCCACCGGCGACCTTCCTCGACGGGCTGCGATGATCGACCGCTACGCCGCGGCCAGCGAGCGTGACTTGTCGGCGCTCGACTGGTACACGGTGCTGGCCTGCTTCAAGCTCGGCATCATCCTCGAAGGCACCTATGCGCGCTCGTGTGCGGGCAAGGCGCCGCGCGCGGTGGGCGAACGCCTGCGCCGGTACGCCAACGGGCTGTTCGATCGCGCCGATCGTGTCATCGCGGGCGAGTGAATACTGCGCCGCATCAAGATATTTCGCACCGAGCTGAACGGAGTTATCGACAACTATGAGCTGGGACTTCTCCACCGAACCGGAATTCCAGAAGAAGCTTGACTGGGCACGCGATTTCATGCGCGCCGAGGTCATGCCACTGGAAACCCTCGAACTGGACTGGCCGACACTGCTGCGGGTCATCGAGCCGCTCAAGAAACAGGTCAAAGAACAGGAACTGTGGGCCGCCCATCTTGACCCCGACCTCGGCGGCCAGGGCTACGGCCAGGTGAAAATGGGTCTGTTGCAGGAGATTCTGGGCGCCAGTCCGCTCGGCACGCTGGTCTTCGGCTGCCAGGCACCCGATTCGGGTAACGCCGAGATCCTGGCCGCCGTCGGCACACCGGAACAGAAGCGGAAGTGGCTGGAGCCCTTGCTGTCCGGACAGATGTACTCATCGTTCGCGCTGACCGAGCCGGACAATGCCGGCGCCGACCCCACCAACCTGACCACGACTGCCGTCCGGGACGGTGACGAGTGGATCCTCAACGGCGACAAGTGGTTCATCTCCAACGCCGCCACCGCCGACTTCATCATCGTGGTCGCGGTGACCGACCCGGACGCCGATCGGCATCGCCGGGCATCGCAGTTCATCGTCCCCATCGATGCTCCGGGCCTGACGGTGGTGCGCGACATCGCATCGGTGGAGAATCCGAAACCGCGACCGCACAGTTACGGCTCGCACTGCGAGGTCACCCTGCGCGATGTCCGGCTGGGTTCGGATGCGATGCTCGGCGGCCGTGGCGACGGATTCGTGGTCGCGCAGATCCGGTTGGGGCCGGGCCGGATTCACCACTGCATGCGCTGGATCGGACAGGCAACCCGTGCCTTCGACATGATGTGCGAGCGGGCCACCTATCGCAGCGCCCACGGGTCGCTACTCGCCGACAAGCAGACCATCCGGAACTTCATCGCCGACTCGGCCGCCGAGATCCAGGCGCTACGACTGATGACCCTGCATGCCGCCTGGCGTATCGACAACGAGGGCACCCGCCAAGCCCGCAAGGACATCGCACTCATCAAGTTCTTCGGTGCCCGCATGCTGCACGAGGTGATCGACAGGTCGCTGCAGGTGCACGGTTCGCTGGGCTACAGCTCCGATCTGCCACTGGAGTCGATGTACCGCGCCGCACGCGCGGCCCGGCTCTACGACGGACCGGACGAGGTCCACCGCGACACCGTCGCCCGCCAATACCTGAAGGCGTACGCACCGCCACCCGGAAACGTTCCCACCGAGCACATCCCGTCCCGCCGGACGCAGGCGCTGGAACGTTTCGCCGACCTTCTCGCCGATCAGCCGTAACCCCTGAAAGCCCCTCAATAGTTAGGAACCCCATGTCACTCAAGGACAAAGTCATCATCGTCACCGGTGCCCACCAGGGCATCGGCCAGGCCACCGCGGTCCGGCTGGCCTCAGAAGGCGCCACGGTCGTCGGCGCCGACCTGCTCGACTGCAAGGAAACCCTCGGCATCATCGCCGATGCGGGTGGCACCGTGGAGGCCGTACAGCTCGATGTCCGGCAGTCGGGCTCCTGGGCGGAGGTGGTCGCCGGTGTCATCGACCGTCACGGTCGGGTCGACTGCCTGGCCAATGTCGCCGGCGTGGTGAACATGATCAGCGAGGACAGCGTCGTCGGCCTCACCGAGGAGGCCTGGGACAACGTGGTGGGCACCGACCTCAAGGGCGTCTGGCTCGGCATGCGGGCGGTGATCCCCACCATGATCGCCAACGGCGGTGGCCGCATCGTCAACATCTCATCGATGGCGGCACTGCGCGGCCTGCCGAACCTTGCCTCGTACTCCGCGGCCAAGGGCGGAGTTATCGGTCTCACCAGACAGGCCGCGTTCGAGTACGGCCCGCAGAACATCCTCATCAACGCGATCGCCCCGGGCACGATCGACACCCCGATCCTCGCCGATATCACCGACGAGATGCGGCAGGCGAATGCCAACGCCCATATCGTGCGGAGGCTCGGCCTGCCGAGCGAGATCGCCTCGATGGTCGCCTATCTCATGCGTGAGGGCGACTTCCTCACCGGCGAGATCTACCCCGTCGACGGGGGGTGGTCGGCCAAGGGCAACTTCTGACAGTGCGGCGCGCGCGGTGACCCGTTGAATCAGATGGCGTGTGCCGGCCGCACCAGTTCCTCTCAGGGCTTATGGTTTCATGACGTTCACCTACCTACCGCACGACGATCATCACCGGACACAGTGAGGTTCATACATGACCGAGGCTCCCCGCGCCGTCGATGACTTCGGCCCCGACCACGACGCGATCATCGTCGGCGCCGGTTTCGGTGGCATGGGGGCCGCCATCGCGCTCAAGCGACTCGGCCTCGACGATCTCGCGATCCTCGAACGTGAGGACGACCTCGGCGGTACCTGGCACGTCAATCACTATCCGGGCCTGGCCGTCGACATCGCGTCGGTGACCTACTCGTATTCGTTCGAACCGAACCCGTACTGGTCGCGGCTGTTCGCGCCCGGCGCCGAACTCAAGCGGTATGCCGAGCATGTGGCCGACAAATACGATCTGCGCCGCCACATGCGGTTCGACACCGTCGTCGAGCGCGCGGAGTGGGACGACGACGGCCGGTTCTGGACGGCGTTCACCGCCGACGGCCGGCGCGTCACCGGACGCTATCTGCTCACGGCGACCGGATTCCTGTCCCAGCCGCACATCCCCGACTTCGAGGGCATCGAGACGTTCGCGGGCAAGATCATCCACACCACCGACTGGGAGGACGGCTACGACTTCGCCGGAAAGCGTGCCGCGGTGATCGGCACCGGCGCCACGGCAGTGCAGCTTATCCCGGAGATCGCCAAGCGGTCCGACGCGCTGACCGTGTTCCAGCGCACCCCGATCTGGGTGGTTCCGAAGGTCGATCTTCCGATCCCCGGGCCGGTGCAGAGTCTGTTCGCGAAGGTGCCGGTCACCCAGAAGGCGGCCCGGCTGGCCAACTCCTCACTGCTGGAATTGCTGATGGTGCTGGGTGTGCTGCGTTTCAAACAGGCCAAACCCGGCAACAAGGGGGCCGCGCTGCTGGCGAAAGCCCATCTGCGCGTTCAGGTCCGCGACCGAGGTACCCGCGAGGCGCTCACCCCGACATACGATTTCGGCTGCAAACGGCCGACATTCTCCAACACATATTTCGCGGCGTTCAACAAGCCGAATGTGACACTGGAGACCTCAAGCATCGTCCGGTTCGAACCCGACGGCATAGTCACCGCCGACGGCGCGAAGACCGTCGTCGACACACTGGTCCTGGCAACCGGTTTCAACCTGTGGGAGGTGAACTTCCCGGCGTTCCAGATCGTCGGCCGCGACGGTCGGGATCTGGGAAAGTGGTGGCGCGACGGTCGTTTTCAGGCGTACGAGGGCGTAACGATGCCGAAGTTCCCCAATCTACTGTCTCTCAACAGCCCCTACTCGTACAGCGGATTGTCCTACTTCACCACCATCGAATCGCAGATGCGTCATATCTCCAGGCTTTTCGGCGAGATGGATCGCACGGGTACGGATACGTTCGAGGTCACCGAGGACGCCAACGAGCGTTTCCTGAATCGGGTCACCGACAACCTGCGCTCGTCGGTCTTCTACGCCGGCGATTGCTCGGGTTCCCGCAGCTACTACTTCAACCAGCACGGCGAGGCCACCCTCCTGCGCCCGAACTCCACCCCCGCCACCCTCCACGAGATGTCCACCTTCCCCCTCGCCGACTACACCTACCGCTCGGCGTGACCAGCATTCCCGCGCAACAGATTTCGTCCCGCGTGGCCAATATCGTGATAACTGATAAGCGGGACGAAGTTCGCGAAGCGGGACCGACCATGCTCAGGTGAGCGATGCCGCAAGATCGATCATGACGCGTGAAAGACGAAACCTATCGGTCATCAGGGCGAGCAGTTCGGGCGTCGCTGGTGCGTCCAGCAGTTCAAAGGGGATGGCACACAGGGCCGAGCGGACTGCCATGCCACCGATAAAACCGGTGTGGACGTCCAGCTTGTCGTGGTTGTACCCCTCGGCGCCGAGCCCGACGCAGTAGGCCGATTCGATCAGGGGCACCAGTCGGGGAATCGAGCCGGGGTCGTGACGTCCCGAGTGGGCCAGCCCGACGAGCAACTGACCGAGGTCGAAACCTATCGGTAAGGGAGTGCCGAAACCCCAGTCGATCACCACTCGTTCGGCGGGGTTACCGTCCGGGATGAGCAGATTCTCCGGGCTGGCATCGCCGTGTGCGAAAGTCTGTGGCAGCGCGTCGAGTTGATCGAGCAGATCCGGCACTCGTTCGGCGAGGGCAAGCATGTCACCGCGAAGGCCCGGGTCGTGCGCCGCACCGGCGAGCAGTGGCGAATCCCAGACGGCGCTATCGGCGATAGCGGATACCGAACCGATCATCACCCGGGTTTCGACGTAGTACCGCAGCGCGCCACCTCGATCGGTACGCAGACACACGGCGGGGAGCCGCGAATTACACTGCGCACCCGCACGTCGCCGGGCTGCCAGGCGGCCCAGTAGATAGGCGGACTGGCTGAAATCGGCAGTGCCCCAGGGCTTCATCGATGTCGAAATGTATTCCCACCAAAGCGCGATGTGATCGTCGTCGAATCTGCGCACATGGTGCAGCGTGGGGGTGCGCATGCCGTCGGGGAGTACGTCGCCGATGCCGGACTCGTACATGTCGAGTTCAAAATGCCATGGAAGGTACGCCATCAGAGCGGCCCGATGTTCTTCGGGCACCTGGCGTATGTCCGGTGACAGGCGTGGATGCCGGAGCAGTTTGACGAAGAACGACGTCCTGTTGCGCGTGCCGTGTTCGACATCCACCAGCCACAGGCCGGCCGTGGGCAGAGAACCGAACCGGTAGGGGAATGGCGTGACGGTCACGTCGGTGATCGCGCCGCAGTCACCCTCGGCGGACGTCACGGTATCCCGGAGCTCGGTCTCGGATAATCGTGCGCATTCGAACAGATCGGTCATCGCGGTCTCCGTGGAGTCTATCGTCAATTGGTAAGGTAACCTTAGTGATAGATAGTAAGGTAACCTTAGTGATATGCACAAGGGCGACGAACTGCCGTATCACATGTTCCGGCTGGTCGAGGGGGTTCGCCGGCGCCTCGTCCGTGAACTCCAGGCACGCCTTGAGCCGCCGTATCCGCGTGGTAGTCATATGCGTTTGCTCGGCATGATCCCGGTCGACGGCATGAGGATCACCGACCTCGCCGCTCTGTCGGCGATGACCAAACAATCGCTGGGCGAGCTCGTGACAGCCATGGAGGCTCATGGCCTGGTGGAGAGTCGACGGCTCGACACCGACCGTCGGGTGCGGCTGGTGGTGCCGACGAAAGCGGGGCTGGCGACCGCCGCGACGATGGCCGGCCACCTCGCCGCCATCGAGGATCAGTGGCGCAACGAGGTCGGCGCCCGCCGGTACGACTCGATGAAAGCGGTCCTCGATGAACTCGGTCGCGATGAGTTCGGTTGACCGGACCGATCTGCGACCCGGGGCGCTCGGGCTACGACCACAAGGCGGCGATGTCCATGTCGCCGGCGATGTTCTGTGCCGCGCGGTGCCCGGAGAGCAGGGCGGCGGTGACCGTGGCCGGGTCGTCGGTCCACGTGGCCTCCCCGGCCAGATGCAGCACCCCGCCGATGGGGGTCGCCAGCACGTCGTGATCGGCGGTGGTCGAGCCGGGCATCATGTAGGCGTATGAGCCGCGGGCGAACGGGTCATCACGCCAGTGGGTGACGACGATCGACTCGGGATCGACTGCATCGCCATAGATCTCGCGCAGCGACGACATCACCGATGCCGACACATCGGCGTCGGACCAGCCCCGGATGGCCTGCGCGCACGGCCCGGCGGCGAATGTCAGCAACGTCGGTTCGCCGTGCAGTCGGGTCAGATCGTAGAACGAATGCCACCACACCCCTGCCGGTCCCTGCCTACGGACGGCGTACACGTCGTCGGCCCAGAACTTACGGGGGAAACGCAGGAAGATCTTCTCGAAGTTGTTCATTGTCAACCGATTCAACGCGCAGGAGACGGGTTCGGGCAGCGCGGGCGTGAAAGAGATCGACCCGGACCGCAACACTCCGACGGGAACCGTCACCACCACCGTCGGCGCATGAAACTCCTTGTCGGCCAACGACACGGTCGCACCCGACGGATCCCAGTCGACCCCCGTGACGACATGCCCGAGCCGTATGTCGGTACCGTCCGCGAGGTGGGTCACCAGTTGGTCGTACCCGTCCGGGAAAACCACTTCATCGCCGACGGTTTCGTCGTCGTCGAGGCCGTGTGCGTCGAGATCGTCGATCCACACCCCGTACTGCTCCTCGGTCCGGTGCCGCAGGAACTCCCGTACCCGCTCGACACGTCGCGATTCCCAGTCGATCGCCGCCAATACGGCCTCGACGACCTGCCCGTACGTGGTTCCGGAAGCCACCGAAGCGATTGTGTCCGTGATCATCTCGTCGACAACACGCAGATCGTCGACGAACGCGGCGACCTCGTCGTCGGAAAGCCGACGGCCGTCCGGGCCGTAGTACGCGGTCGGCCGGCTGTACGGCTGAAAACTCCCGACACTGAATTCGGCTGTCCGCATACCGAATCCGCACACGGCATCGTACAGCGGAGCGTCGTCGATGCCGTGGATCCACGATGCCCCCAGATCGGTGATCCGGCCACCGGAACGTTCGGTGACGACCCGCCCGCCGATCCGGTCACGGGCCTCGAGCACGACGACGCGCCGGCCCTGGATCTGCAGCAGCCGCGCCGCCGCCAGGCCCGCGACCCCGGCGCCGACGACCACAACGTCGAACTCTTCGTCACCCATCGACACAGGATGCCCGACCACCGGCAAGCAGGTGGGCAAATCAGGGCCCTCGCCGACGTGACAGTCGC
Organism: uncultured Gordonia sp.; assembly: GCF_937858515.1. Taxonomy (NCBI): domain Bacteria; kingdom Bacillati; phylum Actinomycetota; class Actinomycetes; order Mycobacteriales; family Gordoniaceae; genus Gordonia; species uncultured Gordonia sp. The sequence continues at coordinate 95,957 of NZ_CALLZT010000142.1, forward strand.
TCAACTACGCTCGTGGAAACCCGAGCCGACACACAGGAGCGACCATGCCGATCTTCGCCGTCCACTACGACTACGCCCCCGACAAGGCGGCCGTCCGCGACGAACATCGCCCGCTGCACCGCAAGTGGCTCGGGGAGGAGCACGAGGCGGGGAACGTCCTGACATGCGGTCCGTATCCCGACGGGACCGGCGCACTGATCCTGCTCCGGGCCCACGACCTGGCCGCCGCCGAGGTCTTCCTCGCCAACGATCCGTTCCATGCGCACAGCGCGATCGCCGCGGTACGCGTGACCGAATGGGTCCAGGTGTACGGACCGTTCTGAGCCCAGGCGGAACTGCCGATCTGCGAGTTCCGCGTCTGGGCCGAGACTCGGGAAACTATCGGTGATCTTGTCCCTCATCGATACGGTTCCAGAAGGCGCTGATCTTCTGAGCCGTTTCCGCCGGCTGCTCCAGAGCCGGGATCACCCGTGCCGCAAGCACCGTGGTGGCCACTGCGCCGGTCATGGTGTCGACGACCGCTTGTGCCTGGTCCAGACTCCATTCTCCACGGTCCTCGGTCGCGATGAACAGGGTCGGGCAGGTGATGGCCCGTGCCGCCCACGCGAGATCCGTCCGGTTGAGGATCGCGGTGTCGATGGCGGTGATCATGTGCTTGCCCGATGCGGCGAGCGCATCACGCAGGACGGCGACGGCTTCGGGATCGGTGGCCCGGGTATGTTCGGTGAGTATTCCGTCCTCGATGGCCGATCGGACCGGACCCCGCGGACCGATTAGTCGATAGAGCGGCTTGAGGAGCCGAATCTTTTGTCGCAGTGAATCATCTATGGGGAACGTGGGCGCGCTGATCGCGACGAGAGATCTGATCGCCGCGGCGCGGGTCGCCGCCAGGTGCATCCCCACATGTCCACCCCAGGCATTGCCCAGCCAGTCCACGCGATCAACGCCGTACCGCGAGCACACTTCGTCCACGACGACGGATGCGGCATCCGCGCATGCCGCGATATCGGCTGCCCGGTCGAGCGGATCACTGCGGCCGCAGCTCGGGGCGTCGACGAGGATCAGTGTGCGCCGGGTGCTCAGCGTCGGTACGACGCGTTCCCATGAGTGGGAATCGACGAACATGCTGTGCCACAGCACTGCGGGCGGTCCGGCGCCGACAACTGTTGCGCGCAGGACGCCGAGGTCGGTCGCGACCGAGAGGTCTGTGGTCATGGGGCTCTCCTGAGATCGGCCGGACAAATTGGAATTACTCTGTGTAATCCGATTTATTTACAATTACACACTGTCAACCCAATATTGTCTACACTTCGTGTCGTGACACGCCCCTACAACTCCGCCGTCCGCGCCGAGAACGCCGCACGCAATCGGGCTCGCGTCATCGAGGTGGCAACCCGGCTGTTCTCCGATCAGGGCTGGGTGACGACGACGATGGCCGACGTCGCCAAAGCCGCAGACCTGACCAGGCAAACCCTCTACCAGCAGTTTCCCAACAAGCTGGCGCTGCTCGACGGGTGTATCGACATCGCGCTCTCGGACGGGCGGTCCGTTCCCGTCCGGGACCTGCCCGACTATCGTCTGATGGGCTCGGGCGCACCCGACGAGCGACTCGCCGCAGCCGCACGGTGGCTGTGCGGGGCGCACCAGCGCTCGGCCGTCATCCAGCACGTCCTCGACCAGGCCGCGGTCACCGACGGTGAAGCCGCCGCACGACTACGCGAACGGGAGCACAACCGCCGCGACGAGGTCCGCTGGGCGCTGGGCCTGGTCACCGGAACCGCGCCCGACGACAGGCTGGTCGACGAGGTGTGGTTGCTCGCATCACGCCGGCAATGGTTGATCCTGGTCGTCGACCGTGCCTGGACACCCGCCGAGTGGACCGATTGGTTCATCGCCCACACCCGGGCGGCACTGACCCGATCCCAACCGTGGCGTTTCCCGCGTTCATAACTTCGTCCCGCTTATCGGATATCGCGACATCCGATAAGCGGGACGAAGTTTGCGTCGCGGGAGGTCGGGTCAGCAGATGCGGGGGAGTTGTTCGCCGATCGGTGGGGTGAGGACTCGGGTGGCGCCCAGGCCGGTACGTAACGTCACCACCTGGGGGTGGTCGGTCGTGCACTGACCGATGATGCAGGCTTGTCTGCCGAGCGGGTGCCTGCGCATTGCCGCGAGCACCCGGTCGGCGTCGTCGGCGGGCACGATCGCGAGCAGTTTGCCCTCGTTGGCCACCTCCAGCGGATCCAGGCCCAACAGCCCGCACGCGTCCCGGACCTCCTCGGGTATCGGGAGCGCCCGGTCGAGTAGGCCGATGCCGATGTCGGCGGCGCGGGCGAGTTCATTGATCGTCGCGGAGACGCCACCGCGGGTGGGGTCGCGCAGGACGTGGATATCGGCACCGGTGGCGATCATCTCGGCCACCAGCTCGTGCAGCGGCGCGGTGTCGCTGCGGACGGGGGTGTCGAAGTCGATGCCGTCGCGCACACTCATCACCGCGACGCCGTGCTCCCCGATCGCACCGCTGATGAGCACGACGTCGCCGGGGCGCGCGCGATCGGGCCGGATGTCGACGCCGTCGGGCACCACGCCCACCCCGGTGGTGTTGATGTATACGCCGTCGCCGCTGTGGTGATCGACGACCTTGGTGTCGCCCGTGACCAGGTGTACCCCGGCGCGTTCGGCCGCTTTGCCGAGCGCGGTCGCCACCGCGCCGACGTCGGCCATCGGTGTGCCTTCGGCCAGGATGAACGCCGTCGACAGGTAGAGCGGCCGGGCGCCGACCATGGCGAGATCGTTGACCGTGCCGTTGACGGCCAGATCGCCGATACTGCCGCCGGGAAAGAACATCGGCTTCACCACGAACGTGTCGGTCGATATCGCGAGCCGGCCGTTCGGGCGGGGCAGCACCGCCGCGTCGCCGAGGCCGGCATCCGCGGCACCCCCGAATGCGGGCAGGAAGAGTTGTTCGATCAGGTCCGCCGACATCGTGCCGCCGCCACCGTGTCCGAGGACGATGGTGGGTTGATTGCGCAGCGGCAGGGGGCAGGCCCAGCCCTCGAAGTCGAGATCGTTGGTTGGTTGCTCGTTTATGGGTTGCTCGTTCATGGTGCCGCCACGAGGTCGAGCCGCCGGAACGCGTGGTAGGCCGCGCAGGCGCCTTCGGTCGAGACCATCGTCGCACCGAGTGGGGTCCGCGGGGTGCATTCGCGGCCGAACGCCGGACATTCGTGCGGTTTGATCAATCCCTGCAGGACCTCGCCGGAGTGGCACAGCGAGGATTCCTCGGTGTGGATGTCGTCGACCGAAAAGCGTTGCTCGGCATCGTAGTCGGCGAATGCTTCCGACAGTCGCCAGCCGCTGCCGGGGATCATCCCGATGCCCCGCCACACTCGGTCGGTGACTTCGAAGACTTCCTCGAGCATGGCTTTTGCCGCGGTATTGCCCCCCTCGGTGACTGCGCGCGGATAGGCGTTCTCCACTTCGTGTGTGCCCGCCTCCAATTGCCTGATGGTGCGGCGGATTCCTTCCAGGATGTCAAGGGCCTCGAATCCGGTGACGACGATCGGAACGCGGTACTTCTGTGCCAGCGCCGGATATTCGCCGGTTCCCATCACGCTGCACACATGCCCGGCCGCGAGGAATGCCTGCACGCGGCAGTCGGGTGATTCCATGATGGCCGCGATGGCCGGCGGCACCAGGACATGTGAGACCAGCAGCGAGAAGTTGGTGATTCCTTGCGCCCGAGCCTGATACACGGTCATCGCATTGGCCGGTGCCGTTGTCTCGAAGCCGATGCCGAAAAAGACGACCTGCCGGTCGGGGTTGTCGCGGGCGATGGTCAGCGCGTCCAGCGGTGAGTACACCACCCGGATGTCGCCGCCGGTGCTCTTGATCGAGAACAGATCCTGTGAGCTGCCCGGTACCCGGAGCATGTCGCCGAACGAACAGAAGATCACATCCGGCCGCGCGGCGATCGCCAGTGCCCTGTCGATCGTCTCCAGCGGGGTGACGCAGACGGGGCATCCCGGGCCGTGGATCATCTCCACACCGTCGGGCAGTAGCTGGTCGATGCCGTTGCGGATGATCGAATGTGTCTGTCCGCCACACACTTCCATCATCGCCCAGGGACGGGTGGTCGCCGCGTGGATGTCGTCGAGCAATCGGGCGGCCAGGTCCGGATCGCGGAATTCATCGAGGTATTTCATCGTGATGTCTCCTTCGGTGCCTGTGCGGTACCGCCCGATTGCGGCAGTGGTCGTCCGCTCTGCTCGGCTGCTAGGGCGAAGCCGTCGCCGAACTCCTCGTCGAGGATGCCGAGTTCGCGGAACTGCTCGATGGTGTCGACGGCGGACTGCTCGTCGAGTCGCTGAATGGCGAAACCGACGTGAACGATGACGTATTCACCGATCGCGATGTCGGGCAGATATGCCAGACATACTTTCTTGCGCACGCCGCCGAAGCTGACGTCGGCCATGACGGTGCCGTCCTCCTCTCGGATGGACTCGACCCGGCCTGGTACGGCAAGGCACATTGCTTCCCCTACCTTTCTGGTTGCGATGTCACCGGGGCTGGCGGTGACCGCTGTTGGATGATGCGCCGCTTCTGCGGGCAAGAGTGGCGGCGCCGATCACCGCTTGGCCCAACGCGATCCCGCCGTCGTTGGGAGGTACTTGGTGGTGGGTGAGCACCCGGTGGGCGGCGCCGAGGCGTTGGCGCAGCAGAGCGGTCAGCAACCGGTTTCCGAACACGCCGCCGGTGAGGCCGACGGCGGACGGGTGATGGCGTTGAGCCAGGACGGCAACGAGCTCGGCGAGGCCGGCGGCAAGCGCATCGTGGAACGACCGGGCCAGCACCTCCGCCGGCACCCCCGCACGTACCGCGTCGGCGAGGTCGGCGACGAGAGGTCCGGGGTCGAGCACGACCGGTCCTGGCGAGCCTCGCAGTGGAAACCGCAGGGGCACAACAGTATCGCTGTGCCGGGCCGCGACCTCGAGTTCGACGGCGGCCTGCGCCTCGTAGGTGATCCGGTGACGGATCCCCACCAGAGCGGCGACCGCATCGAAAAGCCTTCCGGCACTCGATGTCCGGGCCCAGCCGACCCGAGCCGGGGCGGCGGCGGTGAGCAACCTGCGTTCGGCATCGGAGAGTTCCTCCGCGACAGGGGTGCCGGCGAGATCGACGCCATGGGCCAGGAGCAGCGCCGCCGCGACCCGCACCGGGTTGCGGACACCGGCGTCACCGCCGGGCAGCGGCACGTCGCCGAGATGACCGAGTCGGGTGGCGCTCGTGCCACCGTCGCCCAGCAGCAGCGCCTCGCACCCCCAGATACCGGCGTCGCAGCCGTATCCGGTGCCGTCGAGGACGAGTCCGAGAATCGGCTCCTCGAGTGCGCCGGACTCGGCTGCGAGCGATGCCAGGTGGGCGTGGTGGTGCTGCACCTCCAGCAGCGGCACGCCGAGGCCGTCGGCCAGCCGCCCCGCCCAGGCCCGGGAGGCATACCGCGGGTGCCGGTCGGCGACGACCAACTCCGGCGATCGGCGGTGAAAGCGCAGCATCTGGTCGGTTGCGGTCTTATGTGCGAGGTGACTTTCCCAGCTGCCGAGGTCGCCGATATGCCCGGAGAGAAACACCTGACCGTCGCGGGCGAGTGCGGCGGTGTTCTTGATCTCGGCTCCGGCGGCCAGCACGGCCGGTGCCGGGTCGGCCGTCATACCGGGCACCGCGATCGGTAGTGGCGCGTACCCACGTGAGCGGCGGATCGGAACCGGGCCCTGCGGGGTCCAGGCCAGCACCGAATCCTCGCACGGCACCGCGATCACGCGGTCATGGCACAGGAACGCCGCCGCGATGGCTCCCAACCGGTTCCGGGCATCGGTGTCGTCGACGCAGATCGGGGCGCCGGACACGTTACCCGAGGTGACCACCAGCGGGCGTCCGGATCCGGTCAACAGGTGGTGAACGGGGGTGTAGGGCAATACAATTCCGAGCTCGTCGAGCCCGGGGGCCACGAGTTCGCTGACAGTCGAACCGGATACCTTGGGCAACAACAGGATCGGATGCTCTGGACCACTCAGAACCGAGGCGGCCGGCTCGGGCAGTTCGACCAGTTCCGCCGCGGCCGCGAGATCGCAGACCATGACGGCGAACGGCTGATCGGGGCGCTGCTTGCGCCGGCGCAACTCGCCCACCGCAGCATCGGAACCGGCGTCACAGACCAGGTGATAGCCGCCCAGCCCTTTGACCGCGACCACCTCACCGGCCTCGATCAGGGCACGGATCCGGGCGATGCTCTCTTCGGTTCCAGAGGCGATAGTCCGCCCGTCGGGCATGACGACGGTCAGTGTGGGACCGCACCGGTGACAGGCTATGGGCTGGGCGTGAAAGCGTCGGCCGGCCGGATCGGCGTATTCAGCAGCGCACTCCGGACACATCGGAAAGCCGGCCATCGTGGTGGTGTGCCGGTCGTACGGGAGATCGAGCGTGATGGTCAGACGCGGACCGCAATCGGTGCAGGAGATGAACGGGTGACGATACCTGCGGTTGGCGGGATCGAACAGCTCGCGCAGGCATGCGGCGCAGGTGGCGGCGTCCGGCGGCACCATGGTCCGCGGACCAGTACCGGGAGTGCTTGCGGTGATGGCGAACCCGGTGTCGCCTCGCGGTTCGGTGGCGGTGGCGGTGACCGACGTGATCCGGGCGAGCGGGGGAGCGTCGTCGACGATCCGCCGGATGAACGCCTCGACGCGTTCGGGTTCACCTTCGATCTCGATGATCACCGCGGTGCTGTCGTTGCGGCAGTCGCCGGCCAGACCCAGATCGGCGGCCAGGCGGGCGACATGCGGCCGGAACCCGACCCCCTGCACGATGCCGTGGATGAGCAGCGCCTGCCGGATGGCGGGGCGCCGGTCGGTGGGCGTGCTCATGATCGTTCCCACAGCACGACCCGGTTGTTGCCGGAATCGGCGACGGCGAGCAGGTCACCGCGCCAGTCGAGACCGTACGGCCAGCAGAGCGTATCCGCGGCAACCTGATCCCACCGATTCTCACCGTTGCCGACCAGATTCGGTTGTGCCAGTGCGAGATACGGCGACAACTTGTCCGCGTGTGCGCAATCATGCTGGAGCAGTACACGATTGTTGGCGGTATCGGCGATCGCCAGTTCGGTTCCAGTGCCCGTTGCCGACGAGGCGATGGCGTACGGAAAGCGCAGGCGGCCGACCTGCGGCACATATGGAAATTCGGTTCCGGTCGTGAAATCCGGCTGCCCGAGAACGGCATCGGCGGGGCGGTCCGCGATCGGGTGGGTGTCCCACCGCAGGATCCGATGATTGCCGGCATCGGCGATCAGCACACCACCGGCACCGGTCGCGGCGAACGCATGCGGCCAGCGAAACGAATCGGCGGCCACATCGCCGCCCCGGTTCTCTTCGCGCGCACCCGCATCGGGCTGTCCGAGGACGACGTCGGCGGCCTGACCGGGTTCGGGTACCCCGTCATGCCAGATGAGCACCCGACGATTGCCGGTGTCGGCGACGTAGAAGTGCCCGTCGATCAGGGCGATGCCGAACGGCCAGTAGAACGTCGATGCGGTGGGATCATGTCCGCTGTTCGGCTCGACGGACGTCGAATCCGGTTGGCCGATCACGTAATCGGGTGGGGTTGCGGTCCGCGTCGGCATCCGATCCCAGACCAGTAACCGATGGTGCCAGGCGTCGGCCACGATGAGCCGGTCCCCGTCGAGCACGACCCCGGTGGGCAGGTGCATACCGTTCGCCGGACCACGACCACCGGCAGCCGGGCCTTCGGTATGCGGATCAGGTTGTCCCAGAATCACATCAGCCGGTTCACCATCGCCGCACGGGACTGCGTTCCAGATCATCACCCGGTGGTTTCCGCTGTCGGCCACCACCAGCCGATCATCGCCCAGTACGACCCCACGCGGCGCGTACAACCACGACTCGGTCGGTTGCGCCGGCGGCAGCAGCAGCCCACCGGGAGCCGGAGCACCGACGACGCAACGCGGCACCCACCCCGGATAGGACAGTCCCGAACAACGGTCGAGCTGTGGCGGTTCCACGAGCGGGGCGCTGTTCGGGGAGATGACGGTGACACGCATGTCAGCCACCCGGCCTGACCCAGGCGTGGCCGCCGACGATCTTCAGCGGCACCGAGCTGAGCTGGGCACCCGGCAGCGAGGTGCATTCGCCGCTGGTGGCGTCGTAACAGAACCCGTGCCAGGGACAGATGATCGTGCCCTCGTCCGCGTCGACCACGGCATCATCGAGGGGTAACCCTTGGTGGGCACAGGCATTGACGTATGCGGCCAGGCTCCCGGCCGCATTCACCAGCACCAGCTCGTGTGTCTGGGTGTCAGGCGTGCGGACCGACACCGCACGCAGCTCACCCACCGGCACGTCGGCAACACGCAACGTCCGCGACCAGCCGGCGGCCGCGAGATCACCGGACTCGTCGGACCCGGTGGCCGCACCGGCGGATGCAGGACTGCTCAGCGAGCTCAGCGGAATGAACGTCGGTGCGGGCTCATTGGGCAGTACCTGCACGGAGGTGATACCGGGAATCCCTGCGGTGAGCGCTGATTCAACGGTGTCCCGCATGGTGACCGCCGCCATCGAGCAGCCGTTGCAGGCGCCGGTCAGCCGGACATAGACGACCGACCCGTCGATGTGGGACAGTTCGACGTCGCCGCCGTGCCCCTGCAGCCCGGGCCGCAGCCGATCCACGATCTGACGTGCCAGCACTTGCGGCGACGGCCGGATCAGCCCGTGCATGGCAAACAGCATCCGCACCGTCGGGTCGTCGACGAGGCCGAACAGCAGTTCCTTGCCGCGAGGGTCGGCGCGCAGGGTCGTGATGATTGTCGTGAGTCCCTGTTTGTGCAGGCCCTCGAGCGCACCGACGGCGTCGTCGAAAACGGTTCGGGCGGCGGGGTCGAGATCGTCGGCGCGGGCGATGGCGCGGTCCAGTTGCCCGGCAAGGACCTCCAGATCGGTGCTCTCGCGTTCGAGCTGGTCGGTCATGCCGGACTCCCGTCGCGAGGCAGCACTGTCACCTTAGCCCTGCGCTGTGCGTCCCGGGGCGGAGCCGCCGGTACCCGTGCGGGGGACTCTGTCGGGGCCGCGTGCACTCCCATTCCAGAGGTGCGCCCGGCGGTGTCGGCACCCGGCATCCGGGCGTACTGCGCGGACGCCCGCGCCATCTCGGCGTCGAACCCGGCCTGATCGGGATCGGCCACCCTGCTCCGGGCGATCGCATCCAATACCTCGCGGACCGCGCGGATGGCCTCCCCGTCGAAGTCTTCCTCAAAGATGCTGCGCGCCTCGATGAGTCGTGCGTGGGCGGCGTCGAGATACCCGAGGTGGGCCAGTGCGTTGCCCTGGTTGGCCAGGACCCGGGCTCGCGCGGCCGGGTTGCTGTTACGCACGCCGGACCGCAGGATCTCCTCGTAGAGATCCACTGCTTCCAGGAGGTTCTCCTTTCGATGTGTGGATGGCGCGTACACCAACGAATTGGCCAGGTTGAGCGTCGCCATCGACCACGGTCCGGGGTGGTCCTGGGGTGTGAACACCCGGCGCGCGGCACGCAGTGACTGGGTCGCGATACCTATCCGCAACTGGCTGGTGGCCTCGACCATAGGGCTGGCCAGATAGGCTGTCGCCAAATCCAATTGCAGCGACGCCCAGACATAGGGCGCACTGTCCTGGGAGACCAGCGAAAGACCGTCGAGATAGTGGTTCATCGCCTCGGTGAGCGGCGCACCGGCCATGGAGAGCTGTTCGTGCATGACGCCGCCGAGGCGGCCGTGCAATTCTGCCCGCACCGCGGGCAGATCGGTGTCGGCCAATTCTACGAGCGCGGATTCAAGCTCGGCGCAGGCGGTTTCGGTATCACCACCGGTATCGAGCAGAACACCGGCCGCATTGCCCAGGACGACGGCAGCAAGGACCGGACTGTCGAAGGTGACCAGGGCGGACGCCTGGTGCAACAGCCGGTAGGCGCATGCGGGATCGCTTTCGAGCTGCGCCGACGCGGCGGCGGTCAGCAACAGGGCACGCAACTCGGGCGGACACCCCGGATGATCGGCCGGAGGAATATGGACGAGACCGACGATATAGCAGACAGCGTCGACCAGCGGCCGCCACGGCTCGGGGAGCCCGGCCCGCACAGTGGCGGCGTTCTCCAGGTCCGGCGACAGTGCCCAGCGGTTGTAGCGATCGATCGGATTCCTGGTGTCATGCTGCCGGGCAACGACTTCCGACGCCAAGCCCTCACCTACGGGGTCGGCGTAGGCGCGACGCACCTCGTCCAGGCCGGCCGGCCAGTTGCCGGGTAGGCGGCCGGAGACGAGTGCGGCGCGGACCGCGTCCTCATCGCCGGTTCGTGCCGGAATCAGCAGGAGCCCCGCCGGGAAACCGAAGATTCCCAGCGGTTGCGGGCTGGTGACCACCGGACCCGCGATCTCCGACGGAGCGGCGCGCTGTTCGGTGGTCGTCATCGCGCCACTTCCCCGATGCGCGGGTGCCGATCGGCACCCGGATCAAGCACGATGCGGGCGAGCCCGGCGGCGTCATCCCAGGACAGGGCGTAGGTGCCCGCCCGGTCGGCGAAGCCGAGTACCTCGTGGATCAGAACGGTCCTATCACCGGACGGATTTCGTTGCCGCAGAACCAGTCCGCCATGAGTGATGCCGTGCAGCGGTATCAGCTCCAGAACATCGGACCGTTCGTCGGGAGGTCCCCCGGCCACCAGCCGGGCAACCAGCACGTCGGCAGGAAACCATCGCCTCGCCACATCGTGGTCAAGATGAAGGTATCCGTCGGCGGTCAGGGTGACGGTGGGCGTATCCGCCGGCATCGTCGGCGCATTCCAGAACTCCTCCCCGATCAGCCCGGCCAAGCGGTGCATCGTGGCCTCGACGACGGGTGTCAACGGCTCACCCGGGGTGCAACCACCCACCTCGATGAGAAACACGGTGACGTCGGTGGGGCGTTGGGGTCCGAGCAGCCAATCCGCCAGCGAGAGAGCATGATCCCAGCGGAAGTTATGGCTGTGTACGCCTTCGGCCGGCGGCAGGTCGACCAGCGCGTCGGCCGGCACGCGGTACAGGGTGCCCGGCTCGGCACCGGTCGCCGCGGCGTCGACGAGCACGACCCGTGCGGCCCCGCGCATGGCGAATGCGACGTCCATGCCGGCGGTGCCGCCGTCGATGAGCCGCACCGAATCCGGCACGCCCTGCGAGTAGAGCGTCCGCACCAGGATGGGGCCGACGGCGTCGTCACCGCGCAGGATGTTCCCGCACCCGATCACCAGCACTTCGCAGGCCGGTGGCGAGAACCCGTCATCGAGCAATTGGTAAGGAGCAGAAGGACTGTCGGATTCGCGAGTACGCATATCAGCGACCTCAGACCATCCCGTTGACCACGAACCGCGACAATTCGCGACCCGACTTCCCGTCGTAGGCATGCACGGTGCACACCAGACACGAGTCGAATGATCGTGCGACATGGCCGAGTTCGACCGGGTCCTGCATATCTGTGATGGGCGTGCCGACCAACGCCTGCTCGATCGGTCCGAGGACGCCGTCGCCGTCGCGTGGGCCGATGTTCCACGCGGTGGGAGTGACCACCTGATAATTCTCGATCTTGCCCTTGTCGAGCACGATCCAATCCGAGAGCGCACCGCGCGCGGCCTCGGTCGAGCCGAATCCCCTGCCGGACTCGGGTTCTACCGGTTTGGTGTAGAACGACCCGCTCAGGTCCAGGCGGGACATCCAGTCCATCACCCACGTGTAGTACTTCGGCGCCTCGTGCATGCGGGCCATCTGCCGGACGAACACACTCGGTCCCAGTTTGTCGAGCATGTCCACGAACAGCGGATCGGAATCCTGATGCCCCAATGGGTCCGGGGCGCCGGCGGCGACCCGGCGGGCCAGTGGTCCGGCTTCCAGCGGCGTCCGGCCCAGGGTCGGGATGTCGTAGCGGGGCGACTTGGCCCACGAGTACTTGCCGTCCTTGCGGGTGGCGATTGGATCCACCGGAATCGTCTCCCCGTCCCACGGATGCAGAGGCCGATCACCCCGGAAGAAGGAATGCGCGACGTCCTCGGTCACGCGCAGGTGGTCGAAGGTGCTCCACGAACCGTCCGCGTAGACGCCGGACCGCCCGATCAGCGCGTCGTTGCGGGCGTCGATGGTGGGGTTCTCGTACATCGTCGGCTCGAAATATGTTCCGGTGCTGATGTATCGGCCGACGCCGCCACCGTACTTGTCCAATCCGATGTCGAGTGCGTACCGGATGAAGAAGCCGCAGTCGGAATCGTGCTGGGACTCGTTCTCGTACACCCAGGCGAGCATGTCCTCCCAGGTCTTGATCTCCAGCCAGCGCTCGATCGGGCATCCGAGCCATTCGGCCTCGAGCCAGTTGTCCTTCCAGTGGTTGAGAATCGCGGTGCCGCGGGTGACGTCGGCGAGGTTGGGGGCACTCATCACGCCACCGGGAACCATGAACGAACTGTGCGGCCACTGGCCGCCGAAGATCGCATAGACCTCGACGGGCTTGCCGGACAACACGACACCCTTCTGGTACGAGGTACCCACATAGGGTGCGAATCGCCGTACGGCCTCGTCGTACATCGATGACGACGCGTAATTCTTGTTCACCAGGTCGATGGCGAAAAGGGCGTAGAAGTAGCGCGGAATCGATTGCAGCGTCTCGCATGCCTGCGCGATATTGCGTACCAGGGTCGCATTCTGCGGAACGTGTGTCGACCACGCGGTGTCGAGTGCGTAACAGGCTTTGTACAGGTGCGAGCCGCCACAGATTCCGCAGATGCGGGGAGTGACGATGAGACCTGCCTGCGGGTCTTTGCCGCGCAGGATGATCTCGAATCCGCGGAACATCGCGGCCTCGGTGTGGGCGGAGGTCACGACGCCGTCGTCGATGGTGACGCGGACGTCGAGATCTCCTTCGACTCGGCCGAGAGGCGAGACGAAGAGGTCTACAGAACTGATGGGATCATCCACCGTAGTCATTACTATGCTTCCTTAACCTTGGGCTGTAGGTCGGAAAGATTTAGAGCTGAACGTTATTGACCGCTCAGATGGTGCTCGTTCAGACGACGAACATGTCCTCCTTCGACCATTGCGGGGCGGCGATCCGCGCGGCGGCGGCGTGCGCCATGTAGGTGATGTGATCGGCCCCCTCCGGGACCTCCTTGGGGATGGCTCCGGACACCTTCTGCGTCTTGAAGACGGTGTCCTTGGCCAGATCGAAGAAGGGGAACTCGGGTTCGGTACAGCCCAGACACGGCATTCCCGCACGTGTCTTGGACGATTGGCGGTTCCACAGGATCCGGTTGCACGGGGAGTGCGTCATCGGACCGCGGCAACCGAACTCGTAGAACAGGCAGCCGGTGCGGGTGCCCTCGCCGAAGGTCAGGGTCGACTGCTTGTACTCGAAGAACTGCACCCGGGTACACCCGGTTTGCGTGAATGTCTTGAAGAACGTCTGCGGCCGGTGCAGGTCGTCGAGGGCGATGTCGCCGGCCCGGCCGGTGGCCAGTGCGACGAGGATCTGGGTGATCCAATCGGGGTGCGCCGGGCATCCGGGAATGTTGATGACGGGAAGCCCGGACTTGCTGCGCCAGTGGGGGCCCAGGAATCCGCCGCGTTCGCGCTTGTGGAACTGCAGTCCGGTCGAATCGCTGGGATTCGGTGCGGCAGCAGGGATTCCACCCCAGCACGCACAGTCGCCGATCGCGACGACGATCGACGCGGCCGCGGACAACTCGGTGACCCATTCGAGCATCGGGCGGCCGGCGAACATATCCATCGAACCGGAGCCGTCCGGCCCGCGGATCACGGTGCCTTCGAGTACGAAGATGTCCAACGGCCGTGCGCCGGTGGCGCAGTCGGTGAATATCCTGGTGGCGTTGTCGCCGAGTTCCATACCCAGCGACGGATGCCACAACAATTCGAGACCGAAGTCGACGATGAGGTCGACGACGTTCGGTTCCTCGGCGTTGAGAAAGCTCATGGTGTTTCCTGAGCAGGCTCCGGCCTGGAACCACAGCACGGATGACATGTGATGGCCGTCCCTTCCTGTCGGTAATGCTTGTTACTTCGATTCGGTCAGTCGCTCGCCGACTGCCTTGGCAATGGTGACGGCATAGCTCAGCGTGAGTTGAACATCTTTGTCGCGCAACGCCTTCATCGCCGAGACGAAGCCGCGAACACGCACCGGACGCCGGTGGAACCGTTCCACACCCTGCGCCGCGCCACCGACGACGGCATCGAGGTCGTCGAGCGCGCCGGCGGTGAAGCCGGGCTGATTCGACAGCCGCTCGACGATGCCGGAGTCTGCCACGGCGACCATCGCCGGTGTGATCTTCGGGAGCACCGCGCACAGGGCCACCACCGACTGCGCGAGCGCCGCGGGGTCGAGGCGCTGGTCGCCGGCCGTGCCGTCGGTCGCGCCCCGTAGTTCGGCGATGCCCCGGAGTTCGGCGATGCCCCGGAGTTCGGCGATGCCACTGAGTACCGAGTCGCCGATCACCTCGCTTCGGGAAATAAGCTGGTCAAGGCCGGTGACGAGGACGGCGAGCAGGTCGGCGTGATCGAGCAGTGTGAGAAGTGAGCCGACGACTGCCGGATCCTTCAACCGTTCGGCGAGTTGTTCCTCGGGAGTCAGGGGTACGTGAATCCCGAACCCGAACGGACTGTCGACGGCAGTTGTGACGACAGGCACGATGGACCTCCTTGGGTGGGCTGCACCATAGTAGATGGCACGTTCGACCGTAGAGAGCCGTCGTCGGCTGTGCTATCGAGATCCCGCATCCACTATCCAAATTGCGCATTTTTCTTGCACCGTGTGCGCTAACGGGTTGATAGTGGGTTGCGGGACCTGGGACAGACCGGAGGTGGCATGTCGACCGAAGCGGCTGATGTCACCAGCCACCTGTCACGATTGAGCTTCCTCGATGCCGCGCGTACCCGGGCGCCCGTCCGGCGCCGGATCCGTTCTCGCAGGGTGCCCAACGCATTGCAGGGTCACCTGGTCGCGCAGTCCGATATGCCCGGTGAGGCAACGAAATTCATCTCGATGCTGCTCGGCAGGACGACGATCAGCGTCGACACGGGGCACGCGGACGGCTTTCATGCGACACTGCACGGCATCCAGACACACGATGTGGCGATGGCCCATCTCGACCTCGCCGCGCCGTGCACATTGGACGTGGCGCAGTCGGCCGAAGCGTTTACCGTGCACATGACGACGGTGGGACAGGCTGCCGTGAGTATCGGCGAGGTCCGGCACGCCATCACGCCGTTTTTCGCACTGGTGGTATCGCCGGGGATGCGCTACCAGTTGCATCTGGAGCTGGACTCCCCGCAGCTGATCATCCGCGTCGAACGGGCCGCCATGGAGCAGCAGCTCTCGCGCATGCTGGGACGGGCGCTGGCGGCCCCCATCGTGTTCGAACCGATCGGTGATCTCACTGTCGATGCCGCGGTCCGGTGGCACGGTGCCATCCAGATCCTCTCCAGCGAGGTGCTCTCACCCGGATCGCTGCTGCGGCGGGGCACCGGTACCGAAGCCCTCGGCGAACTTCTCATCTCCACCCTGCTCTACATCCAGAAGCACAACTATTCGAGCGGACTGCACCGTCCCGCAGCGTCCGGCCGACCGGCCGTCCGGCGCTCCGTCGACTACATCGCCGAACATCTCGCCGAACGGATCACGTTGGAGGCTCTCAGCGACTACGCCGGAATGAGCGTCCGGACGATTCAGAGCGGATTCCAGCAGGATCTGGGCACCACCCCGGTCGCCTACATTCGTGAACAGCGGCTGCTCAAGGTGCGCGCCGATCTCCAGCGCGCGGTACCCGGTGACGGTCTGACGGTGACGGAATCGGCTGAACGGTGGGGTTTTTCGCACTTGGGCAATTTCTCGATCCTTTACCGGAAACGATTCGGTGAATCGCCGTCGACAACTCTCAAGAGGTGACCGCAGGTGCACGAATTGTCTCTGTGCCACGCCGTGATGGGCGTCGTCGATCGTGCGCGTGGCGATCGCACGGTGTCACGGGTGCAACTGCGGGTGGGACAGTTGCGGCAGGTCGTTCCCGAAACCCTCTTGTACTGTTGGGATTTGGTCACCGAAAACACCCCGATGGCGGGCGCGGTCCTGGACATCGACCATGTGCGGGTCCGGTTGCATTGCACGGACTGTGGGGCGGACACCGTCATCGAGAAATCGCTCATTCTGCTGTGTGACAGCTGCCGATCACCTACGGTGCAGGTGCGCGAAGGTGAGGAATTCCTGGTCACCACAGTACATTTCGCAACACCGACCGCTCCCCTCTCAGCCCCCGCCGAGGAAAACGATCCCGAGGAGAACAGTTATGGGCCGATTCCATCGACATGACGACGGCACCGTCCACCAGCACGAGCATCCACACGAACATGAACATGAACATGAACACGACTCCGCGGTGGCCACCGATCTCGGCGACCATACCGGCTATGAGACCGGCGCCGACCGGATCGACGTCCTGGAGCGGATCTTCGATGAGAACGATCGCGCGGCAGCGGCCAACCGCGCAGCCTTCGACGCGCAGAACGTCACCTGCGTCAACCTGATGTCTGCACCAGGTGCGGGCAAAACCGCTCTGCTACAGCGCAGTCTGGGCGAGCTGCGTGATCGTGGTGTACGCACCGGTGTCATCGAGGGAGACATCGAGACCAGTATCGACGCCGACCGCCTGGCCGGACTCGGGGCGCAGATCTCGCTGCTGAACACTGGCAACGGATTCGGCGGGGAATGCCATCTCGACGCACCGATGGTGGCGCGGGCATTGACCGGTCTGCGGCTCGCCGACCTGGACCTGCTGCTGGTGGAGAACGTCGGAAACCTGGTGTGCCCGGCCGAATTCGATGTGGGTGCGCACTCGTCGGCGATGGTGTACGCGGTGACCGAGGGGGAGGAGAAACCGCTCAAGTATCCGGTGATGTTCCGCGCCGTGGATCTGGTGGTCGTCAACAAGATCGACCTGCTGCCGTATCTCGACTTCGATATCGACCTGTTCGAGGCGAACCTGGCCACCGTGAACCCCACCGCCCGGACGATTCGTGTCAGTACGAAAACCGGAGTGGGACTGCCGGATTGGCTTGACTGGGTGACGGCCCCGGAGCGCCGCTGATGCTGCCGCGGATCGACCACCGCGACGACCGGATCGGCTTCTGGTGGTGTTCCCCCGACGGGGTCCGGACACCGTTGGCCGAGCTGATCGCACTACCGGGTGCCGAGCCGGACCGTTGGCTGCCCACCCATCTGGAGGCGTTCGACGACGTGCTGATCGACATCGCCGAAAGGTTCGGGCAGATCCTGGGTGGTGGCCGTCGGCCGACCGGCGACGAATACGACGTACTCGCGCAGGCCTACGCGGTCATCGACCACACAACCGTCGAGTACGTCGACGCGCTGCACGCCGCGGACATGCGGCCGGATATCCGCGCCGGCGAGATCCTGGGTACGGCGGCGCTGATGGGTATCCGGCTGCGGGAGGTCATCGGGCTGTGCGGGCCCGCCCCGTTCGATGGCTCGCTGGACACGCCATCACCCGGCGTGGTCAGCGGACACGCGGGGCTGCACTGGGTCGACGGCCATCCCTGGCGAGGAGCCCGCTGGCTGATCGTGACCGAAGACGGCCGTCGTCTTCCCGCCGCGCTCGCGATGTTGCTGAACGACAGTTCTGGCGTCGACAAACAGTCCTGCATCGACGAGCATCGCGCGGCGCTGGAGCGGGTCACCGACGCGGCCACCGATCCGGCAGCGGCACCCGAGGTCGCTGGGGGCGCCCTCGACTGGCTGATCTTCGACTGGGTGATGGCGCACCGCGACGGGCCCGACAGCGCAGCGGTGGTGATCCCCTCCGGTCGCCGGGCCGATGCCGCGGCCCTCGTCGCGGGGATCTCGCGTTCTGTCCGGGTACGCGCCCGCTACGATCCGGCGCTGGCCGATCTGCGGACGCCGACCGGCTGACCGTGCCTGAGGGCTGTGCAACCCGTACGCAGTGCCCGACGACGCTGCTAGGTTGGCTCCCATGCCAGAGATCGCCAAGTCAGTCAATGACCTGTTTCTGAACCCCCGTACCTACGATCCGTCTCATTTCGACGCCGAGACGGCCCGCCTGCTGCGCGCGACCATCGACTACTTCGAGGGTGTCGGCAAGACCGAACTGTTGCGCCGCGACCACAACGCGGTGTGGGTCACCGACTACCTCGACTTCGTCAAGCGGGAGAAGCTCTTCTCCACCTTCCTGACCAGGGCCGATTACGCCGACGGCGACGACAACCGGCGCTGGGACACCTCCCGTAACGCTGCACTCAGCGAGATCTTCGGGTTCTACGGCCTGGCGTACTGGTACGCCGAGCAGGTCACCATCCTGGGCCTCGGGCCGATCTGGATGAGCGACAACGACGAGGCCAAGAAGAAGGCGGCCCAGCAGCTCGCCGACGGTGGCGTGATGGCCTTCGGCCTGTCCGAACGGGCCCACGGCGCCGACGTGTACAGCACCGACATGCTGCTCACCCCCAACGAAGACGGTGGCTTCACCGCAAACGGCACCAAGTACTACATCGGCAACGGCAACGTCGCCGGGATGGTGTCGGTATTCGGCCGGCGCACCGACATCGACGGCCCCGAGGGCTATGTCTTCTTCGTCGCCGACAGTCAGCGCCCCGACTACCACCTCATCGACAACGTCACCCACGGCCAGATGTACGTGAGCACGTTCGCGCTGGAGAACTATGCCGTCACCGAAGCCGACATCCTGCACACCGGCCCGCAGGCCTTCGCCGCCGCACTCAACACCGTCAACATCGGCAAGTTCAACCTGTGCAGCGGTTCGGTGGGCATGGTGGAGCATTCGTTCTACGAGGCGATCACCCACGCGCACAACAGGATTCTGTACGGCAACCCGGTCACCGACTTCTCCCACGTACGGGGCAATTTCGTGGAGGCGTTCGCCCGGATCGCGGCGATGAAACTGTTCAGCAACCGCGCCATCGACTATTTCCGCAGCGCGAGCCTGGAGGACCGTCGCTACTTGCTGTTCAATCCGATGACCAAATCGAAGGTCACCTCGGAGGGTGAAAAGGTGATGACGCTGCTGCTCGACGTCGTCGCGGCCAAGGGCTACGAGAAGTACACCTACTTCCACCAGGCCAACCACTACGTCGGGTGGTTGCCGCGCCTGGAGGGAACGGTGCACGTCAACGTGTCCCAGATCCTCAAGTTCATGCCCAACTACTTCTTCAACCCCACCGAGTACCCCGAGATCGGCACTCGCCTCGATGCGGCCGACGACTCGTTCTTCTGGGCGCAGGGCCCCGTCGGCGGCACCGGCAAGATCCAGTTCGCCGACTGGACCAAGCCGTACGAGGAGTTCACCAACCTGCCGAACGTCGCGGTGTTCTACGAGCAGGCCAAGGCGCTCAAGGAACTGCTCGTGACCGCCGGTCCGTCGGCCGACCAGCAGAAGGATCTCGACTTCCTGCTGACCATCGGCCACCTGTTCTCACTGGTCGTCTACGGCCAGCTCATCCTCGAACAGGCCAAGCTCCTCGATCTCGATCCCGCACTGGTCGACCAGATCTTCGTGACGACGATCCGCGACTTCTCGGCGTACGCCGTCACCCTGCACGGCGCAACCGCCGCCACGCAGGCGCAGCAGCAGTGGGCCCTGGGTGCCATCCGCGCCCCCCACGTCGACGACGAGCGCTTCGCCCAGGTCTGGGACATGGTCGTCTCCTTCGACGGCGCCTACGAGATGCCCGCCTGACGTTTTCCGAAAAGTTCCTGGAGATATGGCGTCTCTCAGGGGCATATCGCCCTTGAGAGACGCCATATCGGAAGTTTCTCGTACCCGCTGTTGTGCTCCCGGCACAAATCTGAGCGTTGAGTTAGTCCGGCCTGGGAGTTCCCGTCGGATTCCGACGTGAGCAGGTGGCTTGTCGCTGTAAGGTTCCCGACTGTACAGAAGGAGCATCCATGAGCAGCTTGGCAACCATCGTCCGGACCGGTGTCGTCGCCGTTGCCGTCGCCTCAGTGCTGGCGGCGTGCGGCGACTCCGGGGACTCGGCGTCCGGGGAATCGACGGCGAGTGCCACGAGTGTGGTCGCGTCGAGCAACTCCGCCCCGGTCACGCCCGCTTCCGTCGAACCGGCCTCAGCTCCGAAGACCATCCAGGAGTACATCAGCGCAAACAAGATCGCCGAGTTGGTCATCCGGCGCGGTGACCCCGGCCCGGTGGTGGATCTTCCGGTACCCGACGGTTGGAAGGTTCAGAACGATCTGGATGCCGCACCGTACGGGGCGATCGTCTACACGAAGACCGAGGTGCCGAGCAATCCTCCGCGGATCCTGGCGCTGATGTCGAAGCTGACCGGTGATGTCGACAGGGACAAGCTGCTCGAGCTCGCGCCCGGCGAACTGCACCAGCTCGACGGCTGGAGCGGACCCGCTGACGGCACCCGCGGCACCCTCGGTGGGTTCGACTCGGTGCAGATCGCCGGCACCTACGTCAAGGACGGTAGCAATGGTGTGATCGGGCAGAAGACGGTGATCATCCCGGGTAAGGACGGGTCCACGTACGTTTTGCAGCTCAACGCCTATGCCGACGCTTCCGAGCAGGGAATTCTCGGTGCGGCGACAGAGCAGGTGGACAAGAAGACGAAGATCACCGTGTGACGGGGATATTCTTCGGTCACCTATAGCACCTATAGCCATGTCGGCTCGGGTTCTGACGTATGTAAGTCGAACGTATGGAAGTCGAACGTATGTCAGTCGGGGGAACCGGCCGACGTCGCATCGAGCACGAGCAGTGCGGCCTCGACGTCCAGCCTGTCGTCGCCGATCGGCCGGCCACGGCGTTCGATGGCCCGCCCGACCCGGTACTTGACCGAATTCGGGTGCAGCAGAAGCTCTTCGGCGGTGGCCTTGTAACTGCCCCCCGTGCGGAGGAACACCTGTAGCGTTGCCCGCATCCGTGCGTCGGGTTCGGTGTCCGAGGCCAGCGGACCGAGTACAGTCTCGGCCCAGTCGTGGGCGGCCTGCCGGTCGGTGCCCACAAGGGCGGTCAGCATCATCCCCGGATCGGCGGCATCCACCACCGAATGGTCACCGGCCACCCGACGCAGAGCAATCGCCTCCCGATGCGACCGGCGGAACCCGGACAGGCCGGATTGGACGGTGCCGAACGTGAATCGTGGGCCGTCGGCCCGGGCGGCCAGACGCGCCGCGGCCTCCCGGATGCGCGGCACCATCGCGTAGTCGGTGATCGGCAGCCATCCCCACGCCGCGTGGTGGTCGGCCGCGACGAGCAGTGGTCCGTCGACGACGGAGGCAAAATCGCGGATCAGCACAGCGGGCAGGTTGGTGGAAATGGAGACGCTTTCCTCGGGATACCAGGCCGTCAACGCCATGTGGACCCCGCGCAGCCGGTACCCGATCTCGACGCCGGTGGCATCCTGATCGACGTCGTCGTCGTCGGCGAGGAGTTCGCGGATGCGGACGGTCCGGGCGCCCGACCGGCCCTGTACCCACCGGTCGCGCTCCAACTCGTACGTGTCGATCACCTGCTCGGTGACCGCGTCGACCTGTGTGAGTGACCACAGGGTGATCCAGTCGTGCGCCAGGAGTTTGACCTCAGTGCTCGCAGATGTGGCACGCAGACCGGTCAGTATCGCCGGCAACATCACGCCCTGTCCGAGCCGGTAAGCGCGGACCAGCGCGGTGACCCGGAGGCCCCGCTGCGCCAGCCATCGGGTGTATTCCTTTGCAGCGGAGGGTAGTTCGACACTATCGGGGGAGATGCCCTCGGTGAGGGCCTCGAGGACGCTGTCGATGTTGGCCCGCACGCTCGACGTCAGGGGGTCCTGGCTTCTGCTGCCGTTCAATTCGGGTAGTTCCGCCACGATCCGGGCCGTCACCTCGGCTGCCATTGCCGCGGGATCCAGTGACGTCGCGGCCAGCAGCACGACCGCCTTCACCGTCGCTTCGTCGGCAAGATCCATTTCCACAGAGTAGATCCTCGCCGAATCGTGACCCCGGGACTTCGTCTTCGGGGGACGAAATAGATACGGGTTCTTTGTTTCCCGAAGACTATGTGAGCCATATCACATAGCCGTAGGGTTGTTCCTTGCCGAACCAGTTCTGACCAAGGAGCCAAGGTGACTTTCGCATCTCTGCCCGATCAACGCGCTGAGGCGGCGCCGCACGCACCCGCCCTGGCTGACGACACGCTCGACCTGGACAACACCGCGTTCGCCGATGCGGTCCGGCGCGCCACGGCAACCCTGCGTGCCGCCGGCGTGGGACACGGTGACGTCGTAGCAATCAAACTGCCCAATACGGCGGTGCTGGTGGTGGGTATGTTCGCGGCCTGGCGCCTGGGTGCCGCCGCCACCCCGATCAACCCGAGTCTCACCGCCGCCGAGGTTGAGTACCAGATCACCGACGCCGCCGCTACGGTCCTCATCAGTTCCGATGGTGCTGAGGCGAGTGTTCCTCTGCTGGACGCCGACAGCCTCACCGCGGCCGAGCCCGACGGCGCGGACCCAGCGGCCCAGCCGTCGGATGTGGCGCTCCTGATCTACACATCGGGCACCACCGGGCGCCCCAAGGGTGTGGTGCTCGATCACGCCAATCTGGTCAGCATGGTCGAGATGAACGCGTCGAACACCGACATCAGCGAGTCCGACCACAGCCTGCTCATCCTGCCGCTGTTCCATGTGAACGCGATCATCGTGAGCGTCCTCGGTCCGCTCGCCAACGGCGGCTGTGTGACGATCGCCGGCAGATTCGATCCACGGACCTTCTTTGATCGCCTCGAATCCACTGGGGCGACGTACTTTTCGGCAGTCCCCACCATCTACACGATGCTGCTGGGATTGCCGCCGGAGGTGCAACCGGACACCTCGAAGGTCCGGTTCGCGGTGTGCGGTGCGGCGCCGGCCAGCGTCGAACTGCTGGAGGGCTTCGAGAAGCGTTACGGTTTCCCGCTGGTCGAGGGCTACGGCTTGTCCGAATGCACGTGCGCGGCCACCTGCAACCCGATCGACGGTGTCCGCAAGGTCGGTTCGGTCGGTCCGGCGCTGCCCGGAGTGGAGATCAAGATCGTCGATCGCGAGGGACAGTCGTGCCCGGTGGGAGAACCTGGCGAGGTCCTGCTGCGCGGCGCAAATATCATGCGCGGCTACCTGAATCGGCCGGAGGAGAACGAGAAGACCCTCATCGACGGCGGCTGGCTGCGTACTGGCGATGTCGGATATCTCGACGAGGACGGCTACCTGTTCCTGGTGGACCGGGCCAAGGACATGATCATCCGGGGCGGCGAGAACATCTACCCCAAGGAGATCGAAACCGTGGTCTACGGTGTGCAGGGGGTCGCCGAGGCGGCGGTGATCGGCCGCCCGGACGAGAAATACGGCGAGGTCCCGGTGCTGTACGTCTCCACCCATCCCGGCGTCGAATTGGGCCCCGAGGCCATCACCGAGCACCTGCGCACGCAGCTCGCGAGATACAAGCAGCCCGTCGACATCATCATCACCGACACCCTGCCGAAGAACCCCGTGGGCAAGCTGGACAAGCCCACTCTGCGTCGTATCGATCAGTCCGCCTGAACCCGGTCCGCTTGAACTCTCAGTTCTTTCACACTCGTAAGGACGAATTGTCATGGGATTCACCAAACCCGATCTACCCGAAGTAGTTCCCGAGGAATACCTGGCGCTGCCGCTGCAGGAGCGGCTGGCGATCTCGACACACCGCTGGGTCGATTACGGCTTCGGCACGGCGAAGATCTTCTTTCTCATCTACGCGGTAAAGCTGGTGTTCTTCTACGCCCTTCCGGGTATCATCATCACCACCGCCACCTCCGGTCTGCATTTCTGGGAGGTGGACACCTGGTGGGATCAGCCGATCATCTACCAGAAGTTGATCATCTGGACGATGTTCCTGGAGTCGCTGAACCTGGCCGGTGCCTGGGGGCCGCTGACCAACAAGTTCAAGCCGTGGACCGGCGGGTTCCGGTTCTGGTCCCGTACCGGCACCATCAGGCTGCGGCCGTGGACCTGGGTGCCCGGGACCGCGGGCACCACCCGAACCCCGCTCGACGTCGGCATGTACTTCCTGTTCCTCATCTCGCTGGTGGTGGCGCTGGTTGCCCCTGGCGGGGAGTTGGAAGATTCCGCACCGCATCGGCTGATCGATCCGAAGCTGCTGATCGCGCCGCTCGTGCTTATCTGTCTGATCGGATTCCGGGACAAGGTGGTGTTCCTGGCCTCTCGCGCCGAACAGTACGTACCGGCCCTGCTGATCTTCGCGATCCTGCCCTACGCGTCGTTCGCGACGATGATCGTCGCCGGGAAACTGCTCATCGTCGTCGTGTGGGTGGGCGCGGGTCTGTCGAAGGTCGGCCTGCATTTTGTCAATGTCATTCCGGTGATGGTGTCCAACAGTCCGATGCTGCCGTGGAAATCCTTGCGGCGTGCGAACTATCGCAATTACCCCAACGACCTGCGGCCGTCGAAACTGGCCCGGTTCATGGCCGATATCCTCGGCGCGATCGGTGAGATCGCGGTGCCGATCCTGCTGTTGTTCTCGGTGAACCGCACACTCACCGTCGTCGGCGTGGTGTTCATGATCTGCTACCACCTGTTCATCATTTCCACCTTCCCGCTGGCCGTGCCGCTGGAATGGAATCTGCTGTTCATCTACATCTCGATCATCCTGTTCGTGGGATTCCCCGCAGGTGACGGGTACTCGGTGGTGGACATGAATCCGCCGTGGTTGATCCTGGTCATCTTCGCGATGCTGATCTTCTTCCCGGTGCTCGGCAACATCCGCCCCGACAAGGTGTCTTTCCTGCCCTCGCTGCGCCAGTACGCCGGCAACTGGGCTGTGGGGCTGTGGGCGTTTGCGCCCGGTGCCGAGGACAAGCTCAATCGGTTGACCAAACGCCCGATCCCGCCGCTCATCGATCAGCTGGAGGCGATCGACGTTCCACGGGAATGGGGTGAGGTGATCGGTGATTTCGGGTTGAGCTGGCGCGCTATGCACAGTCAGGGCCGGGGCGTATATTCGACGATGATGCGCTTCGTTCAGGACATCGATCTGCGCAGAATCCGCGAAGGTGAGGTTATGTCGGGTATCTGCACCGGTTTCAACTTCGGCGACGGTCACCTGCACGACGAGAACATGATTGCCGCGGTCCAGGAACAGGTGCGTTTCGATCCGGGCGATGTGATGATCGTGTGGGCCGAGTCGCAGCCGATCACCCGGTTCGAGCAGGACTTCAAGATCATCGACCCGGCCGTGGGTGTGCTCGCGAAAGGCACTTGGAGCGTGCGTGATTGCGTGAACGCGCAGCCGTGGCTCCCTGACGGCCCGATCCCACTGAACATCACGTGGACGTCGGACCCGAAGCGCTTCCCCCTGGGTGTTTCGTGATGAGAGTCTCGTGAGCACAGCCACGATCGTGGGCGGCGGGCCCAACGGGCTCGCCGCCGCGATCACCCTGGCCCGCGGAGGCATGGAGGTCACGCTGCTGGAGGCCGGCGACACCGTCGGCGGCGGACTGAGGTCCTTCGAGGCGATCGTGCCCGGGCTGGTACACGATCATTGCGCGGCCATCCATCCGATGGCGGTCGGGTCACCATTCCTGGCCACTCTGGACTGCGAACGGCTCGGATTGCACTGGCGTTCAGCCGAACTCGACTGTGTACACCCGCTCGACGACGGCAGCGCCGGAGTGCTCCATCGCAGTGTCGCCGACACCGCTGCCGGCATGGGAGCCGACGGCGGTGTGTGGCGGGCACTGTTCGACCGCCCGGTCCGGAAGTTCGACGTCCTCGGACCGGCGGTGTTGGACTCGCTCGTCAAGGTGCCGCGGCACCCGTTCGAACTGGCCCGGTTCGGTATGCCGACCGTGCTGCCGGGGTCGGTACTGGCCCGGTTCTTCCGCACTCCTCAGGCGAGGGCGTTGTGGGGCGGTATCGCCGCGCACACCTTCCGGCCGCTGAACCAACCGCTGACGTCGGCGATCGGGCTCGGCATCACCACCGCCGGACATCGGTTCGGTTGGCAGGTGGCCGAGGGCGGATCGGGACGGATCGCCGACGTGATGGAGCGGACGCTGCTCGAACTCGGTGGGCGGATCGAGACCGGGGTTCGCGTCTCGTCGTTCGCGGATCTGCCATCGGCGGATGTGACGATGTTCGATCTGGACCCGCGGGCGGTGGCTGCGATCTGCGCTGACCGGCTACCGAACCGGGTGCTGCGTGAGCTGCGCCGGTTCCGGCACGGACCGGGTGCCTTCAAGGTGGATTTCGCTGTCCGCGAGGGTATTCCGTGGACCAACCCGGATGCCCGGCGCTCCGGAACCGTCCACCTGGGTGGTGACTTCGCCGAGGTCGCCGCCACCGAACGGACGATCCAGCAAGGTCGGATGCCCGAGCGGCCGTTCGTGCTGGTCGGGCAGCAGTACCTGGCCGATCCCGGCCGCAGCGTCGGGGACGTGCACCCGGTATGGGCCTACGCCCATGTCCCCAACGGTTACCGGGGCGACGCCACCGAGGCGATCATCGGTCAGATCGAACGTTTCGCGCCGGGCTTCCGCGACCGCATCGTCGGCAAGGAAGTCTGCTCCACAACCGAGATGCCCAGCTACAACAGTAATTACGTCGGTGGCGACATCAACACCGGATCGAAGGACGCCGTGCAACTGGTCCTCGGCCCCCGACTGTCGGTGCACCCCTACGATCTAGGCGTCCCTGGTGTGTATATCTGCTCGGCTGCCACCCCACCCGGCCCGGGAGGCCACGGCATGTGCGGCTTCCATGCCGCCGAACGTGCCCTACGCAAGCTACCCAACTAATCGGAATCCTGGTGCTCGTATATGGCACCAGGATTCCGATTTGTTCTGTGGTCAAGCCACTTTCGCGCCGGTGCGGTAGGCGAGGTCGTCACGGTTGGCCGACATCGCCGCGAAGAACACGTCGACGAGATTGGTGAGGTGGCGCGGGGCGAACGGTATCGCGACCATATCGATCTCCTGCCAGATATTTCTGTTGACCAGCGACCACTTGACGAAAGTGCTGCGCCGGTTGAGGATTCCGATCTCCACTTCACTCGCGCGCCGCGAGTACACCCCGTGCGCGACCCTCGCCATGATGGTGACGGCAGGCTGGTTGGTGTGCACGCGAACCCACACGACCTGGCCCATGTGCGAGAGCACGAAGTCGTCATCGTCGTCGGTCTCGGGCATCTCGCCGAACTTTTCCCGCAGGGCCTCGCCGACCCAGCCCAGCAGCTCGGCCCGGTCCTCGGCGACCCGCACCAATGCCGCCGACGTGGTGGTGTCGGTGCGCTCGGTGGCATTGAACTCGCGCCACAGGTCGTGGGAGCCTTCGGATGACCGCTTGTCGCGGTCCTGAATGTTGTCCATGTCTCCTCCTTCGGGAGTGGGTGATTCGTCAGTTATCGCTGTGCGGCGATCCGACCGAGTGCCTCGTCGAATGCCGAGTTGGGGTTCACCCGAGGCAGTACGCCACGCACCGCGGAGGTGGCCTCGGCCAGGCCGACGCCCCGCTCCAGCGCGTATGCGATGCCGACGGTCGGGGTCCGGCGGTGTGCGGCGACGCAATGAACCAGCACAACCTGTCCCTCATCCCGCAGTGCAGCAACAGTTTTCGCTGCATCATCCAGAATGAAATCGAGATTCGGATTCTCCGACCGGAGTTCCGAGTCCATCAACCAGTAGCAGATGTGCTCGACTCCGGCCGGAGGGACCTGCTCGGTGCCCACTCGGCACAGGCTGATCACCGCCGTGACCTCTGCGGGCAGCTTGTCGAGTGCGTCCAGGTCGCCGAGCAACACACCGTCGTCGTAGGGGTGTTCCACGAGTACGCCGGTCGTGCCCCCATCCGTCATCCGCGACGCATTCGGCCACACACCGGGTTTCGGACCGCCGGAGGTCGCCTGAATGGCGGCGTGCACGAGATCCTCACCGCGCTTGCCCGGGTAACCGTGCAGGATGCGGCGCCACTTCGCAGGGATCGCCGACGCGCCCCACTTCGCACCGATCAGCGCGCCGGCGATCGCCGCGACGGTGTCGGTGTCGTCGCCTATTCGGATCGCGGTGCTCAGCGTCTCGGCGAAGCCGTCGGAGTGAACGATCGCCGACCAGGCCGCCTGCAGTGCGCTGACCACCCATCCGTTCGGATTGAATCGTTTCGGGTCGGAGGTCTCGGCCTCGTCGATCCGCTCGGTCCAGTAGGCGACGGCGTCGTCGTCGAGGTAGCGCAGGCCGCCGCGCAGATCCAGCTCACCGTCGATGACGGTGCGGCGGATCGACAGCGACCACAGCACGCATGCTTCCTGTGCCCGCGGATCGAAATGCGTCAGCGCGCTGATCTTGCGAGCGGCGTCGGCGACCGCGTCGGGATTGCCGAGGAACGGCAGCGCGACGGCAGCGGTGCGCATCAGCGATCCGTTACCGGCGGTGCGCCCGGTCTGCTCGTGAAAGCCCGCGGCGGCCGCGGTCAGTTCGACCGCTGTCGGATCGGCGCCGGCCCGGCCCAGCACGTTGCTGGTCTGGATGCCGATGTCGGCGGGGCGGGATTCGTACCACGTACGGAAGTTGCGCCCGATCGCGGTCAGTGCGGCGTCGGACCGCAGGTCCTGGCCGGTCGCGGCGACGTCCAGGATGCACCACGCCATCGTGGTGTCGTCGGTCCATTCGCCCGGGGCGAAGTTGCCCAGGCCGCCGCCGATCATCTGCGGACCGTCGGTGCCGACGCGTGCCGATCCGAATTCGTAGCCTGCACCCAGTGCGTCGCCGACGGCGGAACCGAGGACCGCGCCACATGCGCGGTCTGTCTGTGCTGAATTCAGCTTCATGCCGAACTCCTTCTCTTTAGCGCTTCAAAATCTCTAAAGAGAAGTTAGCACGCGAAGTGCGCTAATGTAAAGCCATGGCTGTGAGCGAACTCGAAAACTACCCCCGACCTGGGGTTACGGTTGATCTGGCGATCCTGACGGTGTGCCGGGCACCGTACGATCCCGCGCTGCACGTACTCATCCAGGACCGGACCAACCCTGACGGCCGCGCACTCCCTGGCGGTTTCATGCGCGAACGCACGACCGTCGCGCAGACCGTCGACGACGTGTTCGGCCGCAAGGTTGGCATCCGGCCGCAGCGACAGACCCATCCGCGACTGCTGCGGCTGTTCGACGATCCGGCCCGCGACAACCGCACCTGGGTGATCTCCGCCGCCCACTCCGTATCGATGTGCGAGACCGACCTGGCGTCTGCGACAGGCACCCTGGTACCCGTCGACGCCGACGGCCGGATCATGAGGGAGGACCCGCTGCTGTTCGACCACAACGAGATCGTCGCCGCCGCGGTCATGGGCCTGCGTGAACGCTACGAGTTCCGGCACCGCTATGCCGACACCCTCCCCGACCCCGACGGCTTCCTCCCCGAACCGTTCACCCTGCATCAGCTCCGCAGAGTCCACGAGGCCGTCGTCGGAACCCGCGTCCACAAGGACAATTTCAACCGCCGCATGAAACCGTTCCTGGAACCCGTCCTCCAAGACGGCCGCCCGCTCCTCTCCGAGGGTGACCGAGGCCGCCCCGCCGCCCTCTACCGCCGAGCGTGACGTCCCCGCGCTACGCGGGAGTGGGTTGCGGCCGGTAACCTTCGGCCTCGGCGATCTGGTCGTCCATGACGGGTCTCATCCGGTCGATGAGAGCGCACCAGCCATCGTGCATCTCCGAGGTCCACCGGTCGCCGAGCCCGTCACCGATGGTGTCCCGGATCATGTCGAACATGTCGAACATCATCTCGCGTCCGACTCCCCACGCCACGTGGTCGGCGATCCAGTGGGTGGTGTATTCGATCGGGGTCGTGTGGTCCGCCACGTCGGAAAGCAGCATGAGAACCGACGACATCATCCGCGATTCCATGTACTTGTCGAAGGCGAACATCTCTTCACCTTCGGGGTACTTGACGAAGAACCGCTCGTAGATCATCGGCGTGGGGTCGCCGACGAATTCGTCATACAGTTCGAGGGACCGGAGCACGGCCGCGTCACCGGTGTCGGGCTGCTCCATCGCAAACCTCCCACTCGATCCGATGTCCGATAGCCGCATGCTTCCACCCGCACCCACCGCGGGCAATACCCTCACCACCGAACGTGACCTTGGTCCCGCCCCCTTCCCGCGTCCAGAACTTCGTCCCGCGAATCCGATATCGTGACAACCAATTCGCGGGACGAAATCTGCGACGCGGGAACGTCCGTTACCGGACGGCGTAGGCCGGGAAGACGACGAGCGAGCCGTCGGCTTTTTGGGCAATCTCGATCGCGACGTCGCTGCGGGACTGGGTGGAAGGCATCCGGTCGGGGAGCTCGCGCAGTCGTGCAGTGGTGTTCAAGAGCTTGTCGATGTCTCCGGCTCCGATGGTGAAATCCATGATTCCGTGTGATCGATCGAGCCTCAGCGTCGAAAGTCGTTGTAGGAACTCCGAATGGTCACCGACCAGTTGGTTGAGGCTGCGCTGGTCGGACTTCAGTGCGTCGACGAAGTTCTCGAATGGGTTGTCCTCGTCGTGTTGCGCATGTTCGACGGCCTGCAGAACGAGCACGCGATGTTTGAGTGCGATGGCCAGGTCAGCCAATTCGAGGTACGCGTAGAACTCACTGTCCGGGTCGTCGATGCCGGGGATCGCTTCACGTAGTTTGGCGAGTTCGACTTTCGGTCCTTCGGGCAGTTGGCCGAGCGCGGTGAGCCACTCGCGTAAACGGCTGTCGGCCAGACTGATTCCCTTGTCGATGACATGCACCGCGGTGTCGAGTCCGAGGGAGTGGCCCACGCGACCGCGATCCAGCAGGACCGCCGTCGCCTTCTCGATCGCGGGCACACACGCATTCAGATCCGTGCGTTCACTGTCCAGGTTGGCCTTGTCGAGCTTCTTGAGGAGTGTTTCGAGCCGGGCGATGGCCTCCTGACGTTGGCGTTCGGCGTGGGCACTGATACCGACTGCGACAGCCATCAGGACCAGCGGAGCGGCGACGGTCAGCACTCCCGCACCGGCAACGGCGGTCCCTGCCGTCGCCGCCGAACCGCCGACGGCGCCCATCGCCGCCGACTTACCGGCGACGACGGGCACGAACTTTGCCTGCGCCGCAATGCCCGTTTTTCCCACCAGTGCGCTGTGGATGCCGCCACCCGCCGCCTTCATCGATGTGATGACACCACTGCCGACCGATGCCGCAACCTTGTCCGGAACGACCATCCGGTACAGGGTCTCGCCGGAAGCCGCTACCCGTGCCTTCGGGGTGTTCGACACCAACTGCGCGAGATGCTTCGCCAACGGACTCGCGCTTTCCAGTGGAATCCCACGCTTCTCGTCGAGGTTCTTGGGCGACGGATGGGCTTCGAGTGTGGCAATGGGCGACGAGGCGAAGGTGGCCAGCGCACTCCGCAGCTGGTCGAGCTTGTCCGGCGTCATCTGCTCACCGCGGGCCAGATCGGGGCTTCGGCTTCCTGCGTGGCCAGCGTCCAGACCGGCACGACGGCCTGCGTCGTGTTTCTCGTGTAGTCCACAGCCACGTGCGCCGCTCCGCGGCTTTCAGGGCGAAACCCTCGACCGGTTCGCATTGCGGAAGATCCTAGCGCGAGACTCCGACAATTCGCCCGGCCGGTGCGCAGCTATCCGGCTGCGGTAAGGCGCGCTGTCAGCGATCCGAGGTTGGGCAGGTATACCTGCGCCCAGGCGTGGGATTCGACGGCGGTGTCGCGCAGCGCGTCGGCGTGATGGTGGTCGGCGACGGCGGATGCGGCGGAATCCAGGTCGTCGATGGTGTTGACACGGTCGAGCCAGTCCTGTCTGTCGGCCCGCCGCTGCACCTCCGTGACGATCGCCCGGTACGCGTCGAGCGCTTCGAGTCGCGCGAGCAGGGCGTCGATCCGTTCGTCGAGGATGCGGGACTTCTCGATGTAGACGCCGACGATCTCCGCGTCGAGCGCCCGCTGGGCGATCGGTGCCGGTCCGAGTAGTTTGTCTTGTTCGGCGAGGGTTTTCGCGGCTTCGGTCAGGTAGGTGATCTCGGCGGTCAGGTCGACCCGGACGCTGTGCAGGTCGAAGAAGTCGCGTCCCCATACGGGCGTGCGGTGGATGCTGTCGGCGACGTGAGCGGCGGTGACGGCGATACGGCCGGCCTGTTTGCGGGACATGACTTCCAGGGCCTTGCGTTCGTCGTCGCCCAGTCGGTAGTTGCGGTTGAGGCGCTCCCGGGCGATCTCGGGGGTTTCGTGATGTTCGGGTGCGTCGACGAACGGCAACCAGCTCAGCCCGACCGCACGGGCACGCAAGGTGAAATCCCGACCCAGCCAAATATCGGCGACCATGATGGCGAAACCGCCGTATTCGCCCTCACCTGGCCGCCGGGCCATTGGCAACATTGACTGCCGGGTGATCTTGTCACACAACGCGTTAAGCCGATCCCTGTGGTTGCGACGATCCGTCGCCAACTGCTGCAGCGGTGTCGGGGGAGGTTTCCGGAATATTCGGTGGGTCCCCGCAGCCGGAGATCCGGACCTACGGCGTACACCTCGCGCGACAGCCAAGCTCACCAACACCACACCGGCCATCACGACCAGCACCAATTCGGACATGGCGGAAGTCAACCACGGTGGTACGACATGGGCCGGTACCGGCACCTGCGCCCAATGTGTACCGATTCACGTACTCCTGTCCGAGGTCGGTTGATCGCCGCGAGCATGGACTACGTGGGATTCGCCGATCGCCGGCGGGGAATGTTCGAGTTGATGTTCCGGCACGACCAGCTCGACGGTGCGGGCGCCGGCCGATTTCGGTTCGGCGTTGAGGAGTTGCTTGGACGCGGACACCCCGGCTCGTCCGGCGTGTCGCGGGCAACTCGCTGCGCGGGAACAACTTGTCGAACATATCGACGGAAGGACTGGTATTCGATTACCTGTTCTAGTAATCTGATGAGTATCAGGCAATCGTGGCCGGGAGGGGTTGCCCGGCCACGATGAGTACCGCAATCGGTGATCGCAGAACGGGGGATGAGAAATGACCGAACCGAATTCGGGCTCGGCAGTCGTCGACCCGCATGGTCTTGATCGGTGGAATCAACTGAGTCACAGTATGTCTGAGTTTCTTGAATTCGCCGAAGGTTGCGTCGACGCCGAGCGGGTCACGAAGTTGATGACGGCTGTGGGTTCGGTGCGGGCGGTTGAATCGTTCACCGCGTGGGCGCAGTACGCGGCGATCGCCGCGTTGCACACCGAGCTGGTGGCGACTGAACCCGCCGACTACCGGATGCTGGATGCGCATGCCCAACTCGGCGCGCGTATCGCGATGAGCGGGGCGCTGACCCAGACGATGGGCGAACGCCTTGTCGACGAGGCGGTGGCGTTGCGTGATCGTCTCCCGCAGGTAGCGCTGTGTCTGCGCGACGGTCTGATCACCAAAACCCATGTCACCACCGTTGTTTCGCGTACCGAGCTGATTGAGGGAACCGAGCACGCCGAGGCCGTCGACGCCGAGATCGCCGCGACCTTGCGCCGCCGCGAGGGCGCGTGGAGCCGGGCGAGGTTGCGGGATATGTGCGATCGGATCGTGTTCCGTCGCGACCCCGACAGCGTCCGGCGTCGCCGTCAGCAGGCCCACGACGATCGTGGTGTGTGGGTGGACACCGGCCGTGAACACGGCATGGCCGCGCTCGGTGCGTCGATGTCGGCCGAGAATGCCCGCATCGCGTTCGAGTCGGTGAAAGTGCTCGCCGCCTGCGCGTGCAAGGATGACCCGCGTCGTATGGCGGCCCGGCGAAGTGATGCGATGTTCGCCCTGCTCACCGGCCAGCAGTTCGCCTGCGAGTGCGGCCTGGCCGACTGCCCCGCTGTCATTCCCGACGCCCGGTGCCTGCCGCAGGCGCAGGCACGGATCGTCCTTCACGTCGTCTGTGATGAATCCACCATCGACGGTGCCGCTGACAATCCTGGTTTCATGGACGGCTACGGTGTGATCGATGCCGATCACGTCCGCGACATCGCTGCCCAATCACACACGCAGGTACGGCCTTTGGTTCCCGAGGTGAAGAGTCCGGTGGGTGCGGACACGGACGCCTCACGGGGTTTCGAGGCTCGCAAGCTCGCGCCTCAACCAGCAGATGATGGCAATACTCGTAAGTTCACGTTTCAGCCATCTGAGTTCCATGCTGACCAGGCAACCCCCACGCCGGTCGACGGCGCAACTCCGTCGCAGGTTGGCGACGTGACCCCTTTGCTGGTTGGCGATGTGACCCCCTCGCTGGTTGAGGTGCGAGGAGCGCAAGCGACGAACCTCGAAGCCCCGCACGCCAGCGATGTCGGCAACCAGCCACTCCCGTCGCACCTGCCGTCCGATCCGTACCGCCCGTCGCAGGCGCTGGACACGTTCATCCGGATTCGGGATGGCTATTGCACGGTCCCCGGCTGCGAAACCCCGGCGTGGTCAGTCGATCTCGATCATGTCACCGAGTACGACCACCAGCACCCCGACCGTGGTGGCCGCACAGATCCGTTGGGCCTCAACGGAAAATGCCGCTTCCATCATCTGCTGAAATCGTTCTCCCTCTGGGTCGATGACCAATACCTCGACCCCGACGGACACACCGCCCGAGTCTGGTACACCCCGGAAGGGATCCGGATAGATGGTCCACCCGAGGACAACACTGCGCTGTTCCCAGGGCTCAAACGTGTCCGCTTCACTTCGCCGGCTATCGGCACCTCGCACCACAGCATCGAGCAGCCGATGCGCGAACGCACCCGCACCGCGGCCAAGCATGCCCGGCGCCGCCACGAACGCGAACTCAACCGAGCCGACCGGGTCGTCGGCCCCGGCTACCGGCCAGCTCCCCGCACCGTCGACACCAACGACTATGGCCCACCACCCTTTTAGCGACGCACGAGAACGGCCGTGGGCTCAGTTGCTGTTGAACAGTAGGCGTTCGACGGGTTGGCCTGTGATTTCGGCGATGAGCTCGAAATCCTTGTCTGTAGTACCAGGCCTTGGGTTTCGGCCAGCGAGGCGATCAGGAGGTCCGGAACCGATGGAGCCCTGTGCTGGCCGAGTCGGGCGAGGATGCCCTGTACTTCGATCGCTCGGTGTTCGGATGCGGGTGTGGCATAGACCAGGGGCATCAGCGACAGCGGTGGTCCTGCGAGCGCGTCGTGCCAGTCGGTCGCGCCCAGGGTGTCAGCCGCAACGTGGCTGTGCGTCGTGATCTGGACACCACCACATCGCCGCGTGTAGCGTCCGTCACTGTAGCGATTGGGGTGGGGCGATGGGGGCGTGGCCGAGGGCAAGGGGGCTTTCCGATGCGTATCCGTAGCAGGCTGTTGACGACTGTGACCGGGGCGGTGCTGGTCGCGCCGGTGATCACCTTGGTGGGGCAGGGTGCGCCGGCGTCCGCGGCGCCGTCGAGTCTGGAACGGGTCGAGCGGGTGTATCAGTCGTCGTCGCCGATCACGTCGGTCGTGTCGTCGGTGGTGCGGCATCGGGTGCCGCTGGCAAAGTCTGTGGGACCGCATCCGGCGCAATGTGATTGGGTGTCGTACCTGCGGTTCCGGGCTGCCGACGGTCCGGAGAAATCGGCTAATGCGGACCGGATTCTGGTGGCGCAGCCCGGCATTCTCGAAGGGGCGGGCGCGTTCGAGTCCATCGCCAAGAACACCATCGTGAAGGCCGCGAAGCAGGGTAAGCACATCGAGTTCTGGGCACTCGACCGTCGGTCGAACTGCCTGGAAGACCACACCGGGCTTGAAGCCGGCAACGCGAAGAAGTCGTTCGATGTCGCCGCGGACTACTACTTCAAGGGAAAGCCACTGGGCGGCAAGAAGTTTACCGGGTTCACCAACAATATCGACAACGTCACCAAGTACCCGTGGCTGAAGAATATCGGCGTAAAGCAGACGCTCGAAGACCAGTACGCCATCATGAAAGCCGACATTCCTGACCAGCAGGGCCGCAAGCAGAAAGTGTTGTGCGGCGGACATTCTCTCGGTGGTTTCATCACCGGGTACTTCTCCGAATGGGATTTCGACGGCAATCGCGCCACCACCGACGACGCCGGATTCAACCAGTGCGCAGGCTATTTCGCGTTGGACACCGCCGTGACCTCCGACATGACGATCATGACGGATGCGTTGAACCTGCCGTCGGGCGTGCGGAGCATGGTGCAGATGCCGGCGATCCCACGGGAACTCGGGCAGGCGCTCGATCTCATGTACGGGCTGTACGACACAGTGCTGCCGGTGCTGGCGCTGCCCACTCTGATCAATCCGGAGACGATGAACCTGCTGGCGCTGGCCGCACTCGCGGCCAACACCGACCCGCACGGCGTCAACAGGGTGCTCGAAGCGCTGCCGCGCAATCTGAACATCGTCTCGACGCTGCGCATCCTGTTGTCCAAGGACTATGGGACGGCTATCACCGGACAGCCCGACATTCTGCGTATCCGCGCCACCAACGAGGCTACGCTCGGCGCGATCATGGACGATAATTCGATGCCGTTCGGTATCCTGCAGGCCAGTATCGGCATGGTCGCGCCCGGTGGTCCCGTGCAGGCCAAATCCTTCCCGTTTCCCGACGCTGTTGCGGCGGCATTCCCTATGTCCCATGCGATCTGGGGTGACAACAAGAAGTTCGCACCCAGCAGACTCGACGGCCGGACGCTGTACCGGTGGTCGGACTACGACGAGATCTCACCCACCGACACCCGCACCAGTCCCTGGCAGGAGATCACTGCCATCGGCGAGTTGGCGCGCAACATGTCCGAGCCGCCGCTGGACTTCACCGAATGGTATTTCCCCACCGCATTGATGACCGGACTCACCAACCGCAGCAGCCCTGACGGCTTCCGGCACCGGCTGTACCCCGGCGCGGCATTGGGGTCGCCGATGGTGACATTCCAGGCGGGTGGCGGCATCGGTGTCGATGCCCCGGACGGCCACGGTCGCCTCGTCAAGCTGCCCGGATACAACCACCTCGACGTGCTGACCGCGGCAGCGAAACAGAACAACGGCAAACCCGAACGGGTGTCGGAGAATCTGGCGGCGATGGCGGTCGACCCGCGATCGATGAGCTGAAATCCCCGGCCGCTTACAGCGACCTCGCAGCCGCTCTCGAACGTGGCCCCAGGCCCGCGCCGTGCAATGGTTGTCATGAGAACAGCAACAGCAACAGCACCTGGCACACGTCTTTGCAGCGCCGTCCTGGTGGTCACCGACGGCACACCCCGCAGCCGCGACGTCGTGATGCGCTCCGTCGGAGCGGGATACAACGTCGTGGTCGTCGGGCGGCAGGCGCATGACGTCGTCGACTACCTGAATGCCGATCTGCACGAACAGGTCTGGGCGTTCATCGCCGACCCCGCCGACCCCGAACAGGTCTCGAACATCATCGAGCATGCCATCGATATCGCCGGCCCGCTGATGATGATCATCGACCCGGCGGGGCTGCTCGCCGACGTCGACGCCGCCGACAGACGCGTTGCGTGAGCCACAACCTCGCGCCTGGTCCGAAAGCAGGCAACCCCCCGGTCGAAATCGGATGTATCGGCGAGGGGGCGAATCAGCGGCGGACTGAAACTGTGACAGTGAATTTGGTGTTTCGGGCGATCTGGCGGGTGGGGCCGACGGTGCGTTCGAGGAGTGGGCGGTAGCGCAGGTGGGAGTTCCATACACACCATAGTTCGCCGTCGGGGGCGAGGACCCGGCCGGCGTCGGTGAACAGGTCGCGCGCGATGTCGGTGGAGACTGCGGCGTCGTTGTGGAACGGCGGGTTGAGGACAATTCGAGCCTCCGACGAATTATCTTGCAGTTCAAGGCCGTTGGCTTGGGTGACGGTTATGCGGTCGGACACCCCGTTAAGGCGTGCGGTGGCGCTTGCCGATGCGACCGCGGTTGCGCTGCGATCGGTGGCGGTAACTCGCAGTTGCCGATCCCGCATTGCCAGCCAGGTTCCGATGGTGCCGTTGCCGCAGGCCAGGTCGACGACGCGCCCGTGATGGGTGAACCGGTCGAGCTGCGAGACGAGGAAGCGGGTGCCGATGTCGATGCGGGTTCCGGCGAAAACTCCGCCGTGGGCGGCGACGGTGAGCCCGAGGTCGTCGTAGCGTTCGGTGCGTGGCCACTGCGCGAGCTCCCGTCGGGCGTCGGCCGGACGCGGACCGGTGGCGATCAGCACCCGCGACTTCTGCCGGGCGTGGCTGACGTCGACGCGGTCGAAGACGGTGCGTAGTACGTTGTTCATGGTCGGCGTCATGTGTTTGATCCGGCCACCCGTGACAACGCTCACCTGCGGCGATGCGTGTGCGGCGATGACTGCGGCCACCTCGGCGAGCCTGTCAAGGGACCTCGGCAGCCGCAGCAGTACGACGTCGGCGCAGGCGAGTAGCTCCGGCCCGAGTGGCAGGCGCGCGTAGTCGG
Organism: uncultured Gordonia sp.; assembly: GCF_937858515.1. NCBI lineage: Bacteria > Bacillati > Actinomycetota > Actinomycetes > Mycobacteriales > Gordoniaceae > Gordonia > uncultured Gordonia sp. The sequence continues at coordinate 134,533 of NZ_CALLZT010000142.1, forward strand.
CAGCGGCCGCGTGTTTGTCCAGAGACCGTTCTCCGGTCACCAGATCCTGGTGAACGCGGATGTCCTGGACCCCGGCAGCGGCCGCTCCCAGGGTGAGCGCGCCGTCGACGTCGTCGATCACCACCGCACGCGACTGCCCGGTCAGGTAGGGGGCCGCTTCATCGAGGATCAACCGGTCCGGCGGTGTACTCACATCCACCCGCAGCACGCTACGCCGTCGGCCCCCCGACGGCCGACGGCGTAGCCTGTCAACGGGTGGCCGTCGCCGGCGTTCCCGGGGTCAGGGCGATACGCTCGCCCCACACGGTCACCACCTCGTCGGGTCCGTCGCCGACCAGTTCGAGCAGCACGTCGTCGTGTCCGAGGTCGGCGCGCACCGTGCGGCCACGCCAGTGCACCGAGAATCGCACTCGATCCCACGACGACGGCAGCGCCGGGGAGAACGACAGACCGTCCGGTGTGGCGAGGAAGCCACCGAATCCATGGGTCACGATCTGCCAGGTGCCACCCGCCGAGGCGATGTGCATCCCTTCCTCGGTGTTGCCCTGGTTGTCGTCGACGTCGACATATGCCGACCGGGCGAAATACTGCTCGGCCTTGGTTCGGTCGCCCACCTGCAAGCCGACGATCGCGTGGATCGACGGGCTGAGCGAGGACTTGTGGACGGTCCGGGGCTCGTAGAACTCGTAGTTGGCGTGCCGGGTTCGCAGCGAGTAATCGTTGGGGAACACGAACATCAGCATCACGACGTCGGGCTGTTTGAGCAGCGACGTGTCCTCGCACGTGAAATGGTCGTACCCCGCGGGGTAACGGGGCATGTCGTTCTCGTCCCATTCTGTGATCGGGACGACGGTCCGCTCGAAATAACCGTCGAACTGCTCGATCACCCCGATGTCGGGGTCGACGGGTGCGACGATCTGTTCCGCGGCATCGGCCCAGCCGTCGGCCTCACCCGCGGTGAGCCCGATCCGTTCGGCAAGCGCGGCCAGCGCATCCGGGTGGGTCTGTGCCATCTGCGCGTGGACCTGTGTGGCCCGTTCCAGATGCCAGCGCACCATCCGATTGGTGAACGCGTTGTTGTCGACGTGCGAATGGAATTCGTCCGGCCCCATCACCGTGTGCAAGACCAGCCGGTCGCCGTCACGGGTGCACCGCTGCACCCAGAAGCGGGCGGTCTCGAACAGGATCTCCGCACCCTCCCCATACAGGTAGTCGACGTCGCCGGTGACGTCGGCGTAGCGCACGATCGCGTACGCCACGTCGGCGGTGACGTGCAGTTCCTCGTCACGGGTATAGAAGCGATTCTGGCCGTCGGGGGTGAAGCGTGGACATTCTTCGCGTCCGGTGTCGGCGGACTCCCACGGGTACTGTGCGCCACGTATTCCGTTCTCGCGCGCCAGTTCTCGCGCCCCGCCGAGGGTATGGTAGCGATAGCCGAGCAGCGATCTCGCGGTGTGCGGCTGGGTGAACAGGAAGAACGGCAGCATCATGATCTCGGTGTCCCAGAACACGTGCCCGCGATATCCCTCCCCGGACAACGACTTCGCGCCGATGTTCACCGTCGGGTCGTCGGGGTTGGCCGCGATCAGCAGATGGTAGATCGAGAACCGGACGGCATGTGCGGCTTTGTCGTCGCCGACGATCTCGCAGTCCGCATCGGCCCACAACTGCTGCCACCGCCGCACCGATTCGGCTTTCGCCTCGTCGAAACCGGGGGCGGCGAGCACAGTTGCCTCGGCGCGGGCCGCCGGTTCGGCGTCGGAGCCGGGGTCGCGGCCGGTGGCGATGCCGACGAGTTTGTCGACGGTGACGCTCGCCCCCGCCCGTACCTCGCTGAAATCTGCTTCGTCACTGACTCTTTCGTGACCACGGTGGTGTCGCGTCAGATCGGCGGTCGGATCGGTGTCGGTACGCATCCCGTAGACGATCGCCACATCCGAGGAGATGGTGCGGGTTCCGATGAGGCCGACCGGGCCGCGTTGCTCGCTGCCGGTGGAGTGCAGGTGTGTGGACAGAGCCCACTTGTCCCACTTGCGATCCGGGCCGAACGTGGTGCCGTCCGGGTAGGCGGGGAGCCGTTCGAGATTGCGGCGGTGGGCGTCGACGCCGGTGCGGATGAACACCCCGGCAGCCCGTTCGAGCGGGGTGACCGTGATCCGCAGGCCGCACAGGTTGCGGTCGGCCATACTCGCGAACCGCTCGGTGTGCAGCAGCACCGGCGAGCCGTCGACGAGGAATGTTGTGTCCCTGGTCAATACGCCGGTCCGCAAGTCCAGTTCCCGGCGGTGTGCGGTGATCGGTGCCGACTCCGGATCCAGGCGGGTGCCGTTGACGTACACTTCGGTGTCGAGCCAGTCGGGTGCGTTCACCAGATCGGTGACGGGGGAGTCGTAGTCGTCGTAGACGCCGGCGAGGAAGGTGCCCGGCAGCGCGCCGGTGTGCCGTTCCTCCAGTGACCCGCGGGTACCCAATCGGCCGTTACCGACCGTGAGGATCGTCTCAAAATAGTTGGCACGCTGAGGATCCCAGCTATTCTCGACGACCGTCCACGTCGCGGTGTCGGGTGCCGACGGCGCGGTGGGTGCGCTCACGACGACGCCGCCGAGAGTCCGTATGCGGCCGCGATCTGCGCGTCGGTACCCTCCAACGGCAGGTACACCGACAGATCGCTGCCCGAACAGCGTTGTGCGCCCATCGCATTGCCGTAGCGGGCAGCCGTCACCAGATCGCCGGACACCAGGTAGCCGTACGCCATTCCCGCGGCGAACGAGTCGCCGCAGCCGGTGGTGTCGACTACGTCTGTCACCTCGATGCGCGGCACGAGTTCCTCACGCAGCTCGCCGGATTCGCCGCGGAAGTAGAGGGCGCAACCCTCCTCGTCGAGGGTCACGCACACCGATGTCACGCCACGATCGAGGCAGTGCTGGGCGAACTCGGGCAGTTGCTCGCGGGGTAGCGGGGCGCCCAGCAGATCCGGATCGCCGCCCGGTGGCGGGAACCACGCACAGCCCGCTTCCTCCAGGTTCATCTTCATGATGTCGATGGTCGGCAGCCAGGCGTCCCGGTCGATCCACAGCCTGCTCACCCGTTGCCCGGCGGCCGTCAGTGCGACAGTCGGTCCGTGACAGTCGAGCATGATCGTGGCGTCGCTGTTGGCGCGGATGTACGCCAGCGTCGGCTGGGCGACCTCGTAATCGGTGATCGGTACACACACGAAAGCATCTGAGTCCAGGGCGAATTCGACGTCCTGCGGTTGGATGGGATGCATGAATCCGGTCTGGCGCTCGTCCCGGAAATTCTGGTCTCGGAACGTCAGCTCGACCACGTCGCCACGGTCGCTGTCGGCGCGGATGCCGGTGAGGTCGACATTGCCGAATGGCGCGAGCTTCTCGTGGATCGCGTCGAGATCGTCGCGCCGGACGTGCACGATGGGGCGCACCACGTCGTCGGGTCCGAGTAGCGACGACAGTGCTGCGACGGTGTAGAGCGCGCAGCCGTACTTGTCGAAGACCTCACCCCGATGGGTGACGATGTGGTCGCGCGGGATGGGCCCGAGGACGGCGACCTTGCGGGGGGTGCTTGCGGTTGTCATGTCGATGGTCCTTTCTCGCAAGTGCTTACGCCGACGCCCCGGTGCCGGATGGTTTGTGGGTGATGCCCGCCTGGGCGTCCATGTCCTCGAGCGTCAGGCCCTTGGTCTCCTTGACGAACTTGGTCACGAACAGCAACGAGAGGAACGCGAAGGTGGCATACATGCCGTAGGAGAAACCGAGGGAGAACGACTTGAGGCTCGGGAAGCTGACGGTGATCGCCCAGTTGGCGGTCCACTGACCGGCGGCAGCCAAAGACAGTGCGGCACCACGGAATCGGTTGGGGAACATCTCACCGAGCAGCACCCAGACGACCGGTCCCCAGCTCAGTGCGAAGCTCACCACGAACAGGTTGGCGGCGACCAGTGCGATCGGCCCGGAGGCGCCGGACAACTCGGGCTGCATCTCACCGTCGGAGTTCATCACCTGATCTGCGGTGCCGAAGCAGACGGCCATCACCGCGAGCGTGACGGTCATGCCGATTGAACCGACGAGCAGCAGCGGTTTGCGGCCCACCTTGTCGACCAGCATGATGGCGACGAACGTGGCGACGATGTTCACCAGTGAGGTGAACACACTGGTCTGGAATGCCGAGGACTCTTCGAATCCCACTGCCTCCCACAGCACGTTGGAGTAGTAGAAGATCACGTTGATGCCGACGGCCTGCTGGAAGATCGACAGGATCAGGCCCACCCACACGATCGGATAGACGCCGCCGATCGGACGTTTGAGGTCCTTCCACGACGGCTTGTCACCGGTGAGGCTGTCCTGGATGCGGGTGATCGTCAGTTCCAGGTTCTTCTCGCCGAACAGCAGGGTCAGCACCTTGCGTGCCTCGGGAAGCCGTTGTGTGGCAACCAGATAGCGGGGTGACTCGGGAATGGTAGTGGCCAGGGCGCCGTACACGACGGCCGGCACGATCATCGCCAGGAACATCCAGCGCCAGGCTTCCAGGCCCAGGGCGAGATCTTCGCCGGCACCGCCCGCCATCTCGGCGAGCAGGTAGTCCACGAGCAGCGACAGGAAGATGCCGAGCACGATGGCCAGCTGTTGCAGCGAGCCGAGTCTGCCGCGGATCCGGGCCGGGGACGTCTCGGCGATGTAGGCCGGCGCGATCACCGAGGCGACGCCGACGCCGACACCGCCGACGATCCGGAAGAACACCAGCGACCAGATCTCGGGCGCGAACGCCGAACCGACGGCGCTGACGAAGAACAGGACCGCGGCGATCTTCATCACCTTCAGGCGGCCGATGCGGTCGGCGATGCGGCCCGCGTTCAGCGCGCCGGCGGCGGCACCGAGCAGTGCGGAGGCCACCGCGAAACCGAGGGTCGAGTCGGCGATGTCGAAGTCCTTCTGGATCGACGAGACCGCGCCGTTGATGACGGCACTGTCGTAACCGAAGAGCAGGCCGCCCATGGCCGCCACCGAAGCGATGAGAATGACCCGGTTGCCCGACGACTCCTCGTCGTCGCCGAACACCGCCGGACCGTCGGGGATTGCCCCGAATTCGCTCATAGTCGTGTCCTCTCTGCGTCGGGCACGCCACGGGCCCGCCTGAGTTGGATGTGATTCCAATCACATGCAACTCGCGCCGAGAGAAGACTTCAACGGATTGCTAAGAATTGGTGCCGATCGTTCAAGAGTTGAAGACGGCGGCCGCGCCGGCCTCCCGCCGGGCCAGGGCGATGGTCCCCAGGACGTGCGTGCGCGCACCGAGCGCACCCGGCTTGATATGCACGGACTCGGCCGCGGCGGGCACCCCGCACCGGCCGATCACCCGCTCGATCGCGGGGATCAGCAGTGCCGACGCCTGCGCCAATTCGCCGCCGACCAGGATCATCTGCGGGTTCAGCAGGCTGCACAGGTCGGCGAGGCTGCGACCTACCTGCAGACCGACATCGGTCAACAGTCGCTCGCATGCCCGGGAGCCGTCCTCCGCCCGGCGGACGACCTCACTGATGGTCAGTTCCTCGCCGACGACCGGGGCGAGCATCGCAGTCACCCGCCGCGCCGACACGACGGTCTCCAGACAGCCGCGGTTGCCGCATCGGCACAGTTCGCCGTACTCGTCGAGCGTGGTGTGTCCGATCTCGCCCGCGGTGCCGGCGACCCCGCCGTAGAGATGTCCGCCGATGATCAGTCCTGCCCCGACCCCGTCGGAGAGCTTCAGGTATACGACGTCGGAGTATCCGACGCCCGCGCCCCACCACCATTCGGCCAGCGCCCCCAGATTGGCGTCGTTGTCGACGACGACGCGCACCGGCAGACCGAGCGCCTCGGTGGCCACGTCACCGGCGTTCACCCCGACCCAGCCGGGCAGGATCGACGGCGACCCGACGCGTCCGGTGGTGCGGTCGATGGGTGCGGGCAGTCCCATCGCCGCCCCCACCACCTCGTTGCGATCCACGCCGGCCCGGCGCAGCGTTCGCTCGGTCATCCGGGCGGCCTCGGCCATCCCGTCGTGCGCCGAGACGTCCTTGGCGAGGTCGATGCGTTCCTCGGTCAGTACATCGTGGTCGAGGTCGGCGACGGCGACGCTGATGTGCCGGTGCCCGTAGTCGACGCCGACGACGAAGCCGGGGCCCGGTGCGAGCCGGACCGTGGTGCGCCGGCCGGGCCCGTCGTTGGTGACCACATCGCCGGTGGCGCGCAGGTGGCGGATGATGTTCGAGACCGTCGCCTGGGACAGTTCGGTCCTGCGGGCCAGTTCGGCCTGTGACAGGTCCCCGTACTCGCGCAGCGCCTCGAGCACCCGGCCGCGATTGAGATCTCGTAGTGCCTGCGGCGAACCGGGCCTGCTCATGGCATGGCCCGGTGGTGCGCGTCGTCGTCCGTCGCCATCGTTACCGCCGATCGTCGGGGTGTCCGTTCAGATCATGTGTACACCCCTGTACCGGTATCGCGGGGCCTGTCAGAGGCTGCGGTCGGCAACCTCCAGCGCCTGGTCCAGGATCGCCAGCCCCTCGCGTGCCTCGTCGTCGGTGATGATCAGCGGCGGTACGGCGTGGATGCGGTTGTAGTTGGCGAACGGCAGCAGGCCGAGCTTCTTGCATTCGGCGACAACGGCATTCATCGCATCGCTGGTGCCTCCGTACGGGGCGAGCGGCTCACGGGTGGTGCGGTCCTTGACCAGTTCGATGGCCCAGAACATGCCGACACCGCGCACCTCGCCGACGCTCGGATGACGCTGCGCGAGTGCTTGCAGGCCCGGTCCCATGACCTCGGCACCGACACGTGCGGCGTTCTCGACGATGCCCTCGTCGGTCATCGCGTTGATCGTGGCGACGGCTGCCGCGGTGGCCAGGGGATGACCGGAGTAGGTGAGGCCGCCCGGGAAGGGGCGCTCATCGAAGGTCGCGGCGATGTGCGGGCTGATCGCCACACCACCGAGTGGCACATATCCGGAATTCACGCCCTTGGCGAAGGTGATCAGGTCCGGGATGACGCCGTCACATCCCCCGTCGCTTCGCTCGCCCGCTGCGTGCTCGATGGCGAACCATTTGCCGGTGCGGCCGAAACCGGACATGACCTCGTCGGCGATGAAGACGATGCCGTAGCGGTCGCAGATTTCGCGCACACCCTGCAGGTAGCCGGGCGGTGGCACCATGATGCCGGCGGTGCCGGGCACCGATTCGAGGATGATCGCGGCGATCTGGCCGGGGCCCTCCATCGCGATCACCTCATTGAGGTGGGCCAGCGCGCGCTCGCATTCTTGTTCCTGCGTTTCGGCATGGAACCGCGACCGGTACAGGAACGGGCCGAAGAAGTGCACCACGCCGGAGTCGCCGTAGTCGTTGGCCCAGCGCCGGGGATCACCGGTGATGTTGACCGCGGTGTCGGTGCCGCCGTGGTAGGAACGATACCGCGACAACACCTTTCGGCGCCCGGTGTGCAGTCGGGCCATCCGCACCGCATGTTCGACGGCGTCGGCGCCGCCGTTGGTGAAGAAGACCTTGTTCAGCTCGCCGGGAGTGCGTTCGGCGATCAGCCGCGCGGCCTCCGATCGGGCGTCATTGACGTGGGAGGGTGCGATGGTGCACAGCTTCTGTGCCTGCTCGGCGATCGCGGCGACCACCTTGGGGTGCTGGTGGCCGATGTTGGTGTTGACCATCTGTGACGAAAAGTCCAGCAGCCGTGTGCCTTCGCCGTCCCACAGGTAGCAGCCCTCGGCCTTGGTGACGGTCATCGGGTTGAGTTTGGCCTGCGCCGACCACGAGTGGAACACGTGCTTGCGGTCGAGTTCATAGGCGCGGCGGCCCGCTTCGAGGTCGGCCTCGGAGACGGCGGGCGCGTTGTCGATGGTGGTCATGAAAGGTGATTCTCCTTCAAGGATGGACGGTTCGCCGTGCTGGTCTCAGACATTCTGGGGGAAGCCGAGATTCAGGCCGTCGGTGCGGACGCTCGGGTCCTGCCAGCGGGTGGTGATGGCCTTCATCCGGGTGAAGAAGTTGACCCCTTCGATGCCGTGGGCGTGGGTGTCGCCGAACAGCGAGGCCTTCCAGCCGCCGAAGCTGAAGTACGCCATGGGAACCAGGATCGGCACGTTGATGCCCACCATGCCCACCTCGACCTCGTTCTGGAAGCGCCGGGCCGCGCCGCCGTCGTTGGTGAAGATGGCGGTGCCGTTGCCGTACGGGTTGGCGTTGATCAGGCCGATTGCCTCCTCGTAGGTGTCCACGCGGACCACCGACAGCACGGGGCCGAAGATTTCGTCTGTGTAGCAGGACATGTCGGTGGTGACGTTGTCGAGCAGGGTCGGGCCCAGCCAGAAGCCGTCCGCACCGCCGTCGACCACGACACCGCGGCCGTCGAGAACGATGGTGGCGCCGTCGGTTTCGGCGGCGTCGACATAGGAGGCCACCTTGTCGCGATGCACCTTGGTGACCAGCGGGCCCATGTCGGCATCGCCCGTACCGTCGCCGGTCTTGATGGTGGCGGCGCGCTCGGCGATCTTGGCCACCAGGGTGTCGGCGATCTCGCCGACTGCCACGCACGCGGAGATCGCCATGCAACGCTCACCGGCCGAACCGAAACCTGCGTTCACCATCGCTGCAGCGGCCTCGTCGAGATCGGCGTCGGGGAGCACGATGGCGTGATTCTTGGCGCCGCCGAGCGCCTGCACACGCTTGCCTGAAGCGGTTCCGGTGGCGTACACATACTGCGCGATCGGGGTGGACCCGACGAAGCTGATCGACTTGATCTTCGGGTTGGTCAGCAGCTCGTCGACGGCGGTCTTGTCGCCCTGTAGCACGTTGAACACACCGTCGGGCAGGCCCGCCTCTTTCCACAGTTCGGCCATCCACAGCGACGACGACGGATCCTTCTCGCTCGGCTTGACCACCACGGTGTTGCCGGTGGCGATTGCGATGGGGAAGAACCACATCGGCACCATCGCCGGGAAGTTGAACGGCGAGATGATGCCGATCGGACCGAGGGGCTGGCGCACCGAATGCACGTCGACACCGGTGGAGGCGTTCTCGGAGAACCCGCCCTTGAGGAGATACGGGATGTTGCAGGCGAATTCGACCACTTCCTGGCCGCGGCCCACCTCGCCGAGGGCGTCGGAGAGCACCTTGCCGTGTTCGGCGGTGATCAGTGCGGCCAGCTCGCCCTTGCGCTTGTTGAGCAGCTCGCGGAAGTTGAACAGGATCGCGGTGCGCTTGGCCAGGGAGGTGTCGCGCCACGCCGGGAACGCCGCCGCCGCGGAGTCGATGACCAGCTGAGCGTCGGCGACCGAGGCCAGCGCCACCTGCCCGGTGACCGCACCGGTGGCCGGGTTGGTGACCGGCGCGGTGTTGCCGGAGTCGCCGGCGAAGAGCTTGCCGTCGCACCAGTGCGAGATCGTGCCCGTGGTTGATGTGACTGGGGTTGCAGACATGTGGTGGGGACCTCCGGGGAAACGCTGTGACCTGTGGGTTCTTCCAGTATGGGGCTGGTCCGCGCGGATTTTTCCGGACAATCTGTATCGCATATGCGATTCGGGTTTACAGTTTGTCAATGTCGATGGCAGTCACCGAAGTCATCGCGCTGCCTGAGGTGACGCGGGGCGAGCCGGTGGTGCTCAGCGACGCCGGAGCCGACCGCGAGGTGCGGTGGGTCCACATCAGCGATGTCGCCGACATGTCCAACCTGCTCGAAGGTGGCGAGATCGTCCTCACCACCGGCGACGCTCTGCGCGCCGACCCACGGCCCTACCTGACCGCGCTCGCATCGACCGGTGCGCTCGGGGTGATCGCCGAGTTTCACCGCGACTGGCATGTGGTGCCGCCGCGGATTGGTGAGTTCGCGGCGTCGCTGGGGCTGACGCTGGTGATTCTGCGCCGTGAGGTCAGGTTCGTCGACATCACCGAACGTGTGCATCGCACACTCGTCGCCGAGCAGTACGAGGCCATCGACTTCGCCCGCCGCACCCATGAGGTGTTCACCGAACTCACCCTCGGCCATGCTGATGCCGCCGACATCACCGATGCCGCGGCCGAACTCCTCGGCACCGCTGTGGTGCTGGAGAATCTCGGCCACCAGGCGGTCGCGTCGTCGGGGGCGCTCGCGTCGAATGTGTTGCGCGACTGGGAGAGACGGTCACGGCAGGAGGATATGCGGGGCGAGGCGTGGCTTCCGGTGTGGGTGGGTCGCGAGGGTGATCGGTGGGCGCGGCTGATCGCGGTGCAGCCGGGTGACCGGGACCGCACCGTGATGGTGCTCGAACGAGCCGCCCAGGCCCTCGAGATGGCGCGGATGGCCGAACGCGATCAGCTCGACCTCGAACGTCAGGCGCAGGCCGGACTGATCGATGATGTTCTGCGCGAACGTATCCGGGATGAGAAGGAAGTCCTCGCCCGGGCCGTCGCGCTCGGCTTCGTACCGGCGGCCGAGTATGTTCCCGCCGCACTGCGTGTCGCCGACTGGCCACTTGAGCCCGATCCGGTTGCCGCGCAACGCCGTACCGCGCAACTGCTCGACATCGTCGTCAGCGGGGTGCGGGCTGCCGGGCACACCGGCCTGTTCTCCGTTCGCGACTTCGGTGAAGTGCGGATGGTGTTGTCGCTCAACATCAACCGTGGACGCTCACGTCGTCAGGTGGTGGATGACCTGGCGCGTGCACTGGTTCGGGATATCGGCCGGATCACCGGCCTCGGCAATGTCGTCGTGGGATCGGCCGCCTCGCGCGGCGGAGTGTCCCCCGCGATCGGAGCCCTGGCCGAGGCCCGTGAGGTGGCGCAGGTGGCGGCGTCGATGCCGGCGTCGGGACGCATCGTGTTCGAGGTGTCCGATATCCGAATCCGCGGCCTGGTGTCGTTGCTGCGCAACGACCCTCGCGCCATCCGCTTCGCCGAATCCGAACTGCGAGACCTCATCCTGCACGACATCCAGACCGGCACCGACCACGTCGACGTCCTGCGCGCCTACCTACGGCTCGCCGGCAACAAGAGCGCACTCGCCGCCCACCTGCACCTGAGCCGGCCCGCCGTGTACTCGCGCTTGGCGCGGATCGAGGCGATCGTCGGTGATCTATCCGACGGTGAATCGATGACGTCGCTGCATGTTGCCCTGCTGATCCTCGACGCCCAGTCCCGTGCGACGGGGCCGATCACGTAGGGCATGTCTCCCGGCGCCTATTCTCAAGCGATGGACCCAGAATCAATGGCGCGGGCACTGCTCGACGCGCAGGTGGAGTGGACCGTCAATCGCCTCACCGGCGACGAACTGCCCGGACTCGCGGCTGGTCTCGTCGACGATGTGCTCGCCGTCGCCGAGACCGTCACGCTGGCCTCACTTGCCGACCCGGAGACGATCAAGTCGATCGCCCGCATGCTGTCCACTACGGTTCCGCCGAGCGTCGCGGCGTCGACACTGGTGGAGCGGGGCGCCGAGATCCTGATGTCCAACCCGGCGGGCACGTACGCCCTCGGTGAGGTGGTCGACCGGGACAACGTCGCCCGGATCACCGACGAGGTGCTCGCGCTGACCCCGCTCATCGAGGAACTGCTCGATGATCTGACCCGTAGTCCGCTGACGGCCACCCTCGCCTCCCGGTTCGTCGGCCGCATCGTCAACGACGTCGTCGCCGGTAACCGGGCGGTGGCCGAGAAGATCCCCGGCATCGGGTCGCTCGTGTCGTTCGGGTCCAAGGCCGCGGGCCGGGCGATCGGCACCGCGGGTGATCAGTTCGAGACGCTGTTCGGTGACACCGCGGCCAAGGGCGCCGAGTTCATGATGGGCAGACTCAACAAGATCATCATCGCCATGCTCAACGATCCGTCGGCGCGCGCGGCCGTCCTGGAGGTGTTCGACCTGTACGCCGGCAAGCCGGTCAAACCGCTGAGCGAGATCATCTCCATCGATGACGCCAACCGTATCGCCGGGATCGGCCAGGACGTGGTGATCGCCGCCGCCGTCGCCGAGCCGGTCCACAAACTCATCGACGCATTCATCGACGGCTTCTTCGCCATCTACGGCGACCTGCCCGCCGCCGAGATCCTCGACGACCTCGACCTGACTCGCGAGATCCTTGCCGACTACGCCGTCACCGCCGCCCCCCGCGCCGTGGCCGCGGTCGCCGACTCCGGAGAACTCGACCGCATCATCCGCGACCACCTCGCCCCCTTCTACACCTCCCCCGAGGTATTGGAGATCCTCTCCGGCGAGGCCTGATCGCCGGTAGATATGGTCGGCATCATGGGTGAACAGCAACAGGTCTGTGCAAGCGTCCGGTATGTCGCGCTCGGTGACAGTTTCACCGAGGGGGTCGGGGACCCGCACCTGACCGCCGAGCCGATGCGTGGGTGGGCGGATCTGGTGGCGGAGGGGCTGGCCGCCCATCATGGCGGTATCGCGTACGCGAATCTCGCGATCCGCGGGAAATTGCTGGAACCGATCGTCACCGAACAGATCGACCAGGCGCTCGCGCTCGACCCGTTGCCGACGATCGCCACCCTCAATGGTGGCGGCAACGACATGATGCGGCCCGGGATGGACGCCGTGACCCTCATGGAACTCACCGAACAGGGGGCGCGGCGGCTTCTCGACGCCGGGGTGCGGCCGGTGCTCCTCGCGGGGGCCGACCCATCGGGTGGCCTTCCGTTCCGGAAGGTGTTGCACGAGAGGGGGGCACAGCTCACCGAACAGGTCGGCAAGCTAGCGGTCACGCTCGACGTTCCGTTCGTGAACGCCTTCGTCGACGACAAGGTACGGGCGGCCGAATATTGGTCCGAGGACCGGCTGCATCTGAATCCGCACGGGCATCGGCGGGTGGCCAACCTCGTGCTCGACGCTCTCAGCGTCGAACATCCCGACGACGACGCGCTGTCACCCGTCACCTACGGAGTCCGATCCCATGTGCGTTTCGCGCGAGCACATTTCGCGCCATGGCTCGGCCGTCGCCTCACCGGGCGATCGTCGGCCGACGGGCGCACCGGCAAACACGCCACCTGGACCGAACTGGTACCCGACGCGGGCTGAGGATATGACCGAGTTCAGTGTGGCCTCGTTCAATGTGAACGGGATCCGGGCGGCGCGTCGCCGAGGGTTCGACACGTGGCTGGCCGACCGTGCGCCCGACGTCGTCGGGATTCAGGAATTGCGTTGTCCGGAAACGGAAGTGGGGGAGTTTGCGGGGTATGAGGCGGCGGTGGACGTCGGTTCGGTGGCCGGCCGCAACGGCGTGGCACTACTGACCCGCATTTCCCCTGCCGCGGTGCGGACCTGGGTCACGCATCCACCGAAGGCGCGCGGGCTCAAGGAGTTTGCCGAGCAGGGTCGCTACATCGAGGTCGACCTCGCCGATCGGGCCGTCACCGTCGCCTGCCTGTATCTGCCCAAGGGCGGGCTACCGGCGGAACGACAGAAGTCAGGCGGGATGCGCGATCAACCCGACGGCGGTGTGAAATACGAACGCAAACAACGATTCTTCGCCGCATTCGCCCGGGAACTGAACCGGAACAGGCTGGCCGCGCAGCGCGAGGGGCGTGAGTTCCTGCTCATCGGCGACCTCAACGTGGCGCACACCGAGCATGACGTGACCAATTGGCGGGCGGCCCGCGCGATGGACGGATTCCTGCCCGAGGACCGGGCATGGTTCGACGAGATCCTCGGCAGCAGAAGGCTTGTCGACGTAGTGCGCCGGGTGCACGGGGACCGGCCCGGACCGCTCACCTGGTGGAGCTGGGCCGGGGCATCGTTCGCCAAGGACGTCGGGTGGCGCGTCGACCATCAGCTCGCCACCCCCGGGCTGGCGGCGCGGGCGCGCAGCGTCGTCGTCGACAAGGAACCGTCGGCGGCGGAACGGCTATCCGATCACGCACCGCTGGTGGTGACGTTCGGGGAGTAGCGCGGCGATTCCGGGGTGTGGGTCCCGACGGCTTCCCGCTGCTGCGCGAGGCGCGCGCGGACGAGGAAGGCGAGGGTGTCCGCGGTGCTGTCGCAGAAGGCGTCGGCGTCCTGGTGGCCACGGGTGAGTCCGCGGACGATGGTGGTGGCGACGAGGATGTCGAACATCTCGTTGCCCGCGGCCGTGGCGGCCTCCGGGGCGTCGGGGGCCTCGGCGACGATGCGGTCGACGAAGGCGAGCCGGATGGGGTTCTCGGACCGGGCCAGCAGGTCGTCGTATGCGTTGATCCGGGAGTGCTGATATGACGAGATCAGTCCCGGCAGTGCTGCCCGGACCGGGGGGTCGGCGAGTTGCGCGAGAAACATCCTGGCCCACGTGTTGAGGTCGGCGAGCAGGTCGTCGGTGGCCGGCGGCGTGGTGGCGTCCTGCACCCCGAACACCGCTTCCTCGACGATCTCCTCCTTCGACGACCAGCGCCGGTAGATGGCGGGGGTGGCCACGCCCGAGCGGCGGGCGATGGCACTGATGGTGGTCTTGGTGTAGCCGACCTCACCGAGCAGGTCGCGGGTGGCGGCCAGGATCGACCGGTCCAGTCTCGGGTCCCGTGGCCTACCTGCGGAAACGGGTTCCTGTATCTGTTCGGTCACGGTTGATGACGATACCGGAGAATACGAGTCTCTCGAATCAAATACGTAGTGACTCGATATGTAATATATTGCGATCAGTAACCCAGATCACAGGAGAATGCCGATGCTCACCCCGCAGGATGAACTGCTCACCCACCAACTGCCCACCACCTTCGACCACGTGGGTCAAAGTGATCTGCGCTGGACCGAACGCATCGTCATGTACGGATTCGACCGCTCCGGCGACATCAGCATCATGACCGGCATGGCGCGCTACCCCAACCGCAACGTCATGGACGCCTACGCGATGGTCACCCTCAAGGGCCAGAAGGCGCGAGTGGTGCGGATGTCCACCGAGATCAGTGCCGCCCCCGCCGCACTCACCTCGTGGAGCATCGGCCCGTACACCTACTCGATCACCGAACCTCTCAAGACGGTCACCTCGACGCTCGACTCCAACGAGCAGGGCATCAGCCTGCACCTGGAGCTGACCGGCACCTTCCCGGCGTACGAGCAGACCCCCGCCTTCCACCGCACCCGCGGCCGCGTGCAGGAGGACGCCCGCCGCTTCTACCAGAACGGCATCGTCACCGGCTGGATCGAGGTCGACGGCGAGCGCATCGAGATCGACCCCGACCGCTGGTGGTTCGGCCGCGACCACTCGTGGGGGGTGCGGCACGGCGGCGGTGGCGGCAGCCTCTCCGAAGGAGACAATCGCCAGCCCCCGGAGATCCCGGACGGCGTCCTCTACTACATGGGCATCTTCCAGTTCGACGAAGAGTTGGTGCATTTCGCGCAGCGCGAGACCAGCACCGGGCAGCGCTGGCAGTTCGAGGGCGAAGTGCTCTACCCGCTGGAGACCGGCCGTGACTCGCTGCCGATCATCGACGTCGAGCACGAACTCAAGTTCCGCGAGGGCCGCCGCGTCATCGACGCGGACAGCGTCTTCGCCGTGCACCGCTCCGACCGCAGCACCGACACCATCAGCGTGACGCCGATCTGTGACTTCTGGCCGGGCCTGGCCGGATACGACGAGTACAACGGTTACGCCGCCGGCATGTGGCGCGGACCGTCGTACATCGACGGCTTCACCGCCGATCTCACCGATCTCGAGGACATGAAGAAAGTGAGCATGGTCAGCGAGACGCTGTGCGAGGTGCGCATGGGCGACAAGGTCGGCTACGGCCTGGTGGAGATGGTGTTCATGGGTGCCTACCCGCGCTACGGCTACACGGGCTGGTGAGTCGATGATCGAACGTGTGGACGAGGGCGCACTGGCCGGGGCGCTGACCGCGATCGTCCGCGAGAGGCTGGCCGACGACGACGCCACCGTCGTCGAGGTGAACCGTACCGAACGCGGATTCTCCACCGAGACATACCTGTTCACGGTCAAGGATGGTTCGGGGGCGTCCACGGATCTGGTACTGCGACGGCCGCCCGCGGTCTCGCTGTTCCCCGACTACGACCTGCGCAGGCAGTACGTGGTGATGGAGCGACTGGCCAGGGCGACGGATCTGCCGGTACCCACCGGCAAGTGGATCGACCCGTCCGGCGACAATCCGCTCGGCACACCGTATCTGGTGATGAACCGGATCGCCGAGGGCAGCGCGCCGAGCGACTTCCCGTCGTACCACACCGCGGGCAACTACTTCGAGGCCGACGAATCCGGGCGCAGGGCAATGTGGTTCGGCTGCATCGATGCGATGGCGCGAGTGCACAAGGTGGACGTCGATGCGGCTCGTCTCGGATTCCTGGCGATGCCGCAGTACGGCACCCGGCCGCTGGAACAGATCGTCAACTACGTTGACATGGCGGTGCATTGGGCTGCGGACAGCATCTCGCCGACCTACGATCGGGCCCTCGCCTGGCTCCGGCAGAACGAGTACGAACCCGAGCACACCACGCTCCTGTGGGGTGATGCGCGGATGTCGAACATCCTGTACGCACAGGATCATTCGATCACCGGTGTGCTCGACTGGGAGATCGCGTATCTCGGTGATCACGAGGCCGATCTGGCGTGGATGCTGTTCCTCGACTGGGCGTCGAGCGAGTTCGAGGGACATCCGGCGCTGCCGGGCACACCGACCCGAGCCGAATCGATCGCCCGGTACGAGGAGCAGACCGGGTGGAAGGTGAGGAATCTGGACTACAACGAGGTCCTGGCGGCGGTGCTGCTGGCGATCCCGATTATCCGGATGTCGGCTTTCCTCAACCTCGGTCCCGATGTCGACATCATGGGATTCTGCACGGCCCGGATCGAGCAGATCATCAGCTGATACCGGCGGACGGGGATACCGAGTTCGCATGCGGCAGCGTGGAATGCGCCCTATGCTGGGCCGATGACAACGGTGCGCCCCCAAGACCTTGCCGACGACGCGATCGCTCTAGTACGAAACTGGCTAGAGGTTGCAGTGGAGTTGCCTGTCGACGTGTCGGCGGCACGTCTGGCCGGAGTATTGAGCGACCCGAATGGGCTGAAGTTCACTGTCGGATTCGTCGACGGTGTGGTACGTCCCGAGGATCTGCGTTCGGCGGCCAAAACGCTGAACGGCCTCGCGCCGCTGACTCCGGCGTTCCTGCCCGCCCCGATGCGGGCGGCGGTCGCCACCGGTGGCGCACTCGCGCCGAAGATGCCGGGCGTCGTCGTTCCCGTCGCCCGCAAGGTACTGCGCTCGATGGTCGGGCACCTGATTCTCGACGCGTCCGATCGCAAGCTCGGCAAGTCGATCGGCAGGCTGCGCGGTGACGGGGTGCGGCTCAACGTCAACCTGCTCGGCGAGGCGGTGCTCGGTGAGCAGGAGGCGCAGCGCAGGCTGACCGGCACCCACCGGCTGTTGGACCGGTCCGACATTGACTACGTATCCATCAAGGTGTCCTCAGCCGTTGCGCCGCATAATCATTGGGCGTTCGACGCGGCTGTCGCACACATCGTCGACGAGCTGGTGCCGCTGTACGCGAAGGCGGCGTCATCGAGTCCGGCCAAGTTCATCAACCTCGACATGGAGGAGTACAAGGACCTCGACCTGACGCTGGCGGTGTTCACCCGGCTCCTCGACAGGCCCGAGTTCACCGGCCTGTCGGCGGGCATCGTGCTGCAGGCCTACCTGCCAGACGCGCTCGGGGCGATGAGGCGGCTGCAGGAATGGGCCGCGAGGCGGGGCGCCGGCGGTGGTGCGCGGGTCAAGGGGCGCGTGGTCAGGGGCGCCAGCCTGCCGATGGAACTGGTCGACGCCGCCGTCCACGGCTGGCCGGCGGCCACCTGGCACACCAAGTGCGACTCCGACACCAGCTACAAGGCGGTGCTCGACTACGCGCTCACCTCGGAGCGGGTCGCCAACGTGCGGGTGGGTGCGGCCGGCCACAACCTGTTCGACATCGCGCTCGCATGGCTGCTGGCCAAGGCACGCGGAGCGACCGCGGGCCTCGACGTCGAGATGCTGCTGGGCATGGCCACCGCGCAGGCCGAGGCCGTCAAACGCGACGTCGGGTCGCTGCTGCTGTACACGCCGGTGGTGCATCCGGATGAGTTCGACGTGGCGATCAGCTATCTGGTTCGGCGGCTGGAAGAGGGTGCCGGACATGACAATTTCATGTCCGCGGTCTTCAGCCTGTCCGATGATCCGGCGATGTTCGACCGCGAGAAGCAACGCTTCCTCGACTCGCTGGGCAAGCTTGAGTCCATCACCGGCGATGGCGACCCGGCGTCGTACCGCGTACCCGAACCCCATCGGCAACAGAACCGTGCACAGTACGACGACGCGGGTGCCGAGGCGCGGATCGAGGCGAGGGTGGCCGCCGATGCCGAATGGGGCTTCGACAACGCCCCCGACACCGACCCCGACCTGCCCGGAAACCGCAGCTGGGGCCGCGACATCGTCGGGCGCATGGCGTCCTCGACGCTGGGCACCGACCTCGTGGAGGCCGCGCTGATCGAGGACGCCGCAGCGCTCGACGGCGTGATCGAGACGGGTATCGCCGCGGCCGACGGATGGCAGGCGCTCACCGCGCTGGAGCGTGCGCGCATCCTGCACCGGGCGGGCGAGTTGCTCGAAGCCCGACGCGGCGAACTACTCGAGGTGATGGGATCGGAGTGCGGAAAGACCCTCGATCAGGGCGATCCGGAGGTGTCCGAGGCCATCGACTTCGCCCACTATTATGCGATGCTCGGCGTGCAACTCGATCTCGTCGACGGGGCAAAACCGCAGCGGCGCAAGCTGATCGCGGTGATCCCGCCGTGGAACTTCCCGCTCGCCATCCCCGCCGGCGGTGTACTGGCCGGGCTCGCCTCGGGTGGTTCGGTGATCATCAAACCGGCGTCGACGGCGGTCCGTATCGCGGCGCTGATGGTCGAAACACTGTGGGAGGCAGGGGTTCCCCGGGACGTACTGCAATTCGTGCGGTGCACCGACCGGAAGGTGGCCTCCGCGCTGGTCGCCGATCCGCGGGTCGACCGGCTGATTCTCACCGGCGCCTACGAGACCGCGGTCAGTTTCCGCGAGCTGCGGCGCGACCTGCCCATCCTGGCCGAAACCAGCGGCAAGAACGCGATCATCGTGACCCCGTCCGCCGATCTCGATCTCGCGGTCAAGGATGTGGTGGCGTCGGCGTTCGGGCATGCGGGTCAGAAGTGTTCGGCCGCGTCGCTGGTGATCCTGGTCGGCTCGGTGGCCACCTCGCGGCGGTTCCGCGGTCAGCTGCTCGACGCGGTGCGATCGCTGAAGGTCGGTACGCCTGAAGATCTTGAGACCCAGATGGGGCCGAACATCACCGCACCGTCGGGGAAGTTGCTGCGCGGCCTGACCACCTTGAGCCCGGGGGAGAGCTGGCTGGTGGAGCCCGCACCGCTCACCGTCGACAGCCCGCTCGCTCTCGACGCCAAGGGTGGAAACAAGGTGTGGTCGCCCGGCGTACGCGACGGCGTGCGGCGGGGTTCGGAGTATCACCTGACCGAGTACTTCGGCCCCATTCTCGGCGTCATGACCGCCGAAACCCTGGACGAGGCAATCGATATCGTCAACGAGATCGACTATGGGCTAACCAGTGGACTGCATTCGCTCGACCCCGACGAACTCGCACTGTGGCTGGACCGGGTGCAGGCGGGCAACCTGTACGTCAACCGCGGTATCACCGGAGCCATCGTGCGGCGGCAGCCGTTCGGCGGCTGGAAGAAGTCCGCGATCGGCACCGGAACCAAGGCGGGCGGACCCAACTATCTGCACGGCCTGGTCGACTGGGTCGACACCCCGGTAACCGAAACCGGTGGTGCACCAAGGGAATCGGTGCGGACACTCGCCGCAGCGGCGGAGGCCGCCGGGCTCGGCGGTGACGAGCTCGCCTGGCTGCGTGGTGCACTCGGCTCGGATGTGCGCGCCTGGGACGGCGAATTCGGTTGTGCCCGAGACGCTTCCCAGCTCGGGGTGGAACGCAACCTGTTGCGGTACCGGCCGGTGCGGGTGATCGTGAGGGCAGCCGCCGACGCTGCTCTGCAACACACGATCCGCGCGGTCGCCGCCGGCCTCGCCGCCGGGGCGCAGCCCATCCTGAGCACGCCGGTGGTGTTGCCCGGCCCCGTCCAGGACGCACTGACCGGCGCCGGGGTGTCGCTCCTGCACGAGGACGACGCGGCCTGGCGGGAACACTTGGCCCGGCTCGCGAAGCGGGATGGTCCTGACGCCGGTGTCCGGGTGCGGATCGTCGCCGGCGATTCCCGCGCCGACGAGGTGGCCGCGGCGTTCGATGCGACGGGCGGCAAACCCGATATCGCTCTCTACGGTGGTCCGGTCGTCTCGGCCGGCCGCGTCGAAATGCTCCCCCACGTACACGAACAGGCCGTCTGCATCACCGCCCACCGCTTCGGTACCCCCAACGGCCTCTCGGACGGGTTGATCTGATGTTCAGTGGTGGGCACAGGACCCTGGAACAAAACGGACCGGGGTCCTGTTAGGTGTGGTATGAACACGTCAGCTACCTCGTCCCGGCCACCGGTTCTGTTCCTCAGTCACGGCGCGCCGCCGCTCGTCGACAGCGCACTGTGGGTCGATCAGCTGACCCGTCTGGGTGCCGACCTGCCCAGGCCCACCGCCATTCTGGTGATCTCCGCGCACTGGGAGGCGGCGCCGCTGACCATCGGATCCACTGACGTATCGACACCGCTGACGTACGACTTCTGGGGCTTCCCTGAACGGTATTACCGCACGACGTACGACTCGCCCGGCGCGCCGGAACTCGCGGCCCGGGTCGCGGCGATGATGCCCGACGGTGAGCCGATCGCCCACGACCCGAATCGCAGGCTCGACCACGGCGCATATGTGCCGCTGACCGTCATGTATCCCGACGCCGACATCCCGGTCCTGCAGATCTCGCTGCCCACCCTGGATCCGGAACGCCTTCTCGCACTGGGCCGCCGGCTGGCGCCGCTACGCGACGAGGGTGTGCTGATCATCGGTTCCGGATTCACCACCCACGGCCTGCCGTATCTGACCGACCGCACCCCCGACGCCGTCCCACCCGGCTGGTCGGCCGAATTCGACGACTGGGCGCACGGTTGCTTCGACCGCGGCGACGTCGAATCGCTCCTCGACTTCCGGCGCAAGGCGCCCGGAATGCCGTACGCACACCCGACGATCGAGCACTTCTCCCCGCTGTTCGTCTCCCTCGGCGCCTCGGGTGATCCCGAGCAGCCCGCCGGCCAGCCGATCGACGGCTTCTGGATGGGCCTGGCCAAACGCAGCCTCGTCCTGAACTGATCGTCGGCACTCGCCTTACTATCACTTATAGTGCTAAGTGATAGTAAGGCCGTCGGCAATGATCACTTCCGGTGGAGTCCGGCGAGGGGTGGCGATGACTGAAGCAACGACGATCGGCGTGGCGGTCCCGGCCGTCGAATACGAGACGCACCGGTGGCGGCCGTCGCGGCCGGAGCACTACTCGAAGTCCGAGGTCCGTCGGCAAACCGGTGAATACCTGTCGGCGATCACCGCACCGATAGCAAGGTGGCAGCCATCGCTCAGCGGCGAGATCACCGCTGATATCGACGACGCGACACAGGCGCTGATGGCATTCGACCGCCACACTCGCCTTCGTCTCGGCTTGGACAATCCCACGCTCGGGCCGATGGCGGCGATCCTCCTACGAACCGAGAGCGCGTCGAGCAGCCAGATCGAACAACTCACCACCTCGGCGCGGCAACTCGCCCTCGCCGAGATCGGTGAGGGGCGAAAACGGCACGCGCTTACGGTCATCGGAAACGTCCGTGCGATGGAATCGGCGATCGGCCTGTCCGACGATCTGTCCCTCCCGAGCATTCTGAGCATGCACCGAGAACTGCTCAACCACCAACACGGAATGCAAGTACATGCAGGCCGTATTCGTGACCAGCTCGTCTGGATCGGCAATCGGGACTCCGCGGGTCCGTTGGGGGCATCATTCATCGCACCGCAGGCCGACGACGTGCACCCGGCGATGGAAGATCTGGTGAACTTCATGCGCAGAGACGACCTGCCGGTCCTGCTGCAGATCGCCATAGCACACGCCCAGTTCGAGACGATTCACCCGTTCGTCGATGGCAATGGGCGCACGGGACGCGCTCTGGCGCAGGCATTGTTGAGGAACAAGCGCCTCGCAACACACACGACGGTACCCATATCGGCGGGTCTGCTCATCGCCGTCGATCGCTATTTCGAGGCGCTCACCGCATTCCGGTCCGGCGACGCGACACCTATCGTCGCGCGCTTCGCCGATGCCGCGCGCTTTGCCGCGAGTGTGGGTGCGGCGCTGGTGGATTCACTTGTGGACGAGCTGGATCGGTCGTCGGAGCAGATGGTCGGGGTTCGCCGTGACGCCGCTGCCCGGCGCCTGCTTCCGCTGTTGATCGGACAACCGGTGGTGAACGCGGGCTACGTTCAGCAGCACCTGGGTATCAATGCTGCGGCAGCGCAGCGCGCTCTGCGGACCTTGGTCGACAGGGACGTCCTCGCTGAGCGAACCGGGTACGCGCGCAACAGGATCTGGGAGCATTCGGGGATCCTCGACGCGCTGGATTCCTACGCCGAGGACATCAGGAGAAGTAGCCTGCCGCGCTGAGTCAGTCCTCCTTGTGCGGATTCTCCGGTGAGGCGGGTCGTTCCGGTGGTGCGGCGGGTGTGGTGCCGAACTCGCGTTTGGCGACGGCGACTCCAAGCCCGAAGGCGATCGCCACCGGCCATTCGACGGCACCGGTCGCGCCGAGCGCGCCGATCACCCCGTAGACGGCGAGTTGCCGGGGTGGGGGTACGGAAACCTTGCCGATGATCGGCAGGTTGATGGAGAACTTCTGTGCCTCGCGCACCAGTTTGGACACGTCGTGGTGCGTTGCGACGAACTCGCGCACCTCCGATAGGACAGAAGTCCCGTCATCGGTTTCAGGGGTATTCGGATCGGACGGACTCAAGGTAGCCTTACCTCTCATGACGGAGTTCACTCGCGCTATCGGGCACGACACACTGGTCGAGTCCGGCGCCCGGCTGCTGACACCCGCGGTCGAGCATCTGTACGCCGTGCTCGTGCGCGTCGGCGTGCTCAGCATCGACGGGTAGCAGCCGCCGCACCCACGCGGTCAGGTCGTCGTTCTTGCTACCCGCCGACATCACCGCGGCCATGACCTGGTGGAATGCGCCGTCGGGATTCGATTCGAGTTCGTGGAACTTGTCGATCAGCACGTCGACGAGCTGCGGGGTCAGTTTGGACACGCCCGCGGCGATACCGGCCGCCGCGAATGCCTGTCCCCAGCCGATAGGCCCGACAGGGGTGCAGCCGAACATCTGACTGACGCCCGGGGTGGAGATGATCAGGGCCATCACCGCGAGGGTACCCACATTCGTCGCCACCACCAGCGGTCCGTGCGAGTCGGTCAGCGTCTCGATCATCTGCGTCACCACCAGCCCGATCAGGCCGATCGTCGCCGCCCGCGATGCGGTTCCGGTGAATCGGCCGAACGTCCACGCCAGCAGCGCGCCGAGCGAGGTGAACACCGCCCGCACCGCCACCGCACGCCAGATCGTCGACTCGTCGTGCCGGCCGGTGACGTCGGGATCACGTTGCGGGCTGACGGCCAGCGCCGCGGCGGGCAGGGCGTCGGTGAGCATGTTGACCAGCAGCATCTGCCGGGCGTTGAGCGCAGGTTTGCCCGTCAGCACGGTGGTGACCAGGCCGAACGTCACCTCTCCCACGTTGTGGCCGAGCAGTACCGACACCGCCGACTGCACCCGCCGCCACAGCTGCTCCCCCTCATCGAGGGCATCGACGATGGCCTCGATGTCGCCGTCGAGCAGCATCACGTCGGCGGCCATGCGGGCCGGGTCGCTGCCCTGGGATACCACCCCCACCCCGACGGACGCCGCGCGGATCGCGGCGGCGTCGTTGGCGCCGTCGCCGACCATCGCCGTCACCAGGCCCGGTTGCCCCCGGTAGGGGGACTCGAGCGCCTGGACCACCTGCACCTTGTGTTCGGGAGCCATGCGGGCGAACACCCGATGCGTGCGGGTGGCCTCGACACGTTCGGTCGCGTTCAGCAGATCCCACTCGGGACCGGTCATCACCTCGTCGTGATCGACGGCGATCCCGAGTTCGCGGGCCACGACCGCGGCCGTCACCGGGTGGTCGCCAGTGATCAGCCGCACCTGGATGTCGCGGCGCTGCAACTCTTCCAGCAGCGGGCGCGCACCGGAACGCGGGGTGTCCGACAGGCCGATCACACCCAACAGATGCAGCGACTCCCCGCACAGGCCGGCGAAGACGTCGGAGTCCTGTGCGGCCTTGGCGGCCTGCTTGTCGGTGATGATGCGTTCGGCGACGGTCAGTACTCGCAGACCTCGGGTTGCCATCTCCTGCAACGATTCCCGCAGTTCATTGCGGTGTCCCGGTTCCAATGCCGCGGTAAGCGCCTCGGGGGCGCCCTTGACCAGTAGCCGGTTTCCGACAAGCGCCGCGGCGAGGGGACGATCGGACTGGAACGGCAGGAACGCGTCGACGGCCGGATAGTCGACGCCTGCCTGCTCGGCCGCACGGTGGATGGCGGCGTCGGTGGCGTGTTCGACCTTGCCGCTCTTGCTGATTCGCATCGTGGCACCCGCGGCGCGCAGTACCTCGTCGTCGGCGGTGCCGAGCAGGCCGTGGGTCTCGGCAACCTGAAGCCGGTTCTGCGACAGGGTGCCGGTCTTGTCGAAGCAGACGGCGCCGAGCCGGGCGAACGCCTCGATGGCGCGCGGATTACGCACCAGCACAGACGATCCGGTGAGATTTCGGGCCGACGACGACTGCGCCAGCGTCACCACCAGCGGCAGGCCCTCGGGCACCGCGGCCACACCGATACCGACCATTCCGGACGCCGCCTCACGGACCGGTGTGCCCCGCAACAACGACAACAATCCCACCAGTGCACCGCCGGCGAGGCTGAAGGGCAATGCGCGCCGGGTGATCGCGCCGAGCTGCGCGGCCAGCCCCACATCGCCCGAATCGGTCGGGGTCAGCGCCAGCGCCCGGCTGACCTGTGTGGATTCGCCCGATGCGGTCACCACGCCGACGGATTTGCCTGCGACGACGGTACTTCCGGCGAACAACATCCCGGTGCGTTCGGCGAGCGGTGCGCCGGGTGTGTCGGCGCCGTCCTTGCTCACCGGCAGCGATTCACCCGTCAGTGCCGACTCGTCGACTTCGACGGTGTCGGCGTCGATGATGCGGATATCGGCGGGTACCACCTCGCCGGACCGGACCTCCACGATGTCGCCGGGGCGCAGGTCGTCGGCGGGTACCTCGGCGTAACCGTCCGTTCCGGGTTCACCGATCACCTTGCGTGCCAATGGTTCCTGAACGGCAAGCATCTTGTCGAGCAGCTTCTCCGCATGCAGTGACTGGTATGCCGAGATCGCCGTGTTGACCGCGAGCACCCCGGCGACCAGCACAGCGTCGATGGGTGAGCCGAGCAGGGCGCTGGCCGCCGAACCGGTGGCCAGGATCGGGGTGATCGGGTCGGCGAGATCCTCGGCGACAGTGTTCCGGAAATCCCGCAGGGTCTCACCCGTCTCACGGATCGTCTTGCCTGCCAGTCTGATCGGAGCCGACTGGGTCAGTGGCGCGACGAAGGTGGCCGCGGGTTCGGGGTCCTCGGGCCGGGGGAGGAGCCGGAGCACCTCGTCGATCGGAATCGCATGCCAGTCGTGCGACGACTCCGGTATCGGGTCGGCGTCACCGAATGCCTTGGTGCCCAGCGAATATCCCTGCCACAGGCCGAACAGTGCGGTAACGTTGACCGACGTCGGCCCGTGCCCGTGCACGCCGGGGATCAGCATCAGCGAACCGAGCAGCGAGGCCCCCGACGCCAGCGATATCGCCCGTTCCCGTACCTCGCGGGCCCGTGGGATCGTGTGCACCACCCGCCAGGCGGCGTTCAGATCGTCGACGAGGATATCGGCGCCCCACGGGGTGCTGCCCTCGCCGAGGACGCCGATCGTGGTGTGCGAGAGCGCGATCGCATCGCTGCCGTGGCAGCAGACGAGTGCCACCGTGGCACCGTCGTCGTGCAGTGTTCGTACGGCCCGGGCCAGTGCGGCATCGGGATCGGCGTCGGTTGTGGCATCGAGGAGTTCGTCGAAACCCTGTCGCAGCGAATGTAATCCGTCGTCGGCGAGGGAGACGACGCGCAGCCCCGCCCGCCGCGCCTCGGCGAGGAATGCGGTGGCCAGCGGCCGTCGCAGCGGACTCACCAGTACCCGGCCGGGTACGTCTGTGAGGGTGTTCCAGCCTGGTTCGAGCAGCCCCGTCTCCAGGGCCCCGGACTCCAGGGCTGCGGTTGCGGCTCGCCACGCCCGGGCACGACCGTCGCCGGCGACGTCGAGGACGCGGGTGACGGCCAGTTCGTCGGTGAACAGGACGCGCGGATCGATGAGCAGGGTGTCGATGTCGCCCAGGGTGCGCAACGATCGCGGATTCATCACCACCGCGCCACGAGTGTGCAGACCACGACCGAGCGCCGCGCCGAACGACTCCCGCACCGACCGGGCCGGCTTGGGTGCGGCCACCCCGATCGCCTCGGCCGCGGTGAGCGGTGACGACAGCACGCCGAGGATCGCCGCCGCGCCGAGCCCGAGGTCGACGGCGATCTCGTCGGCGCGGCTGCCGGAACGGGCCGATCTGGTAGCCGGTGTCCCGGGGCAGGGGAGTGAGCTGTCCTCGTGGTCGCTGTCGGCCGCCCGTGTTGCGATGCGGCGCCGGGCGCGCCGACCGTCGACGGCTTCGGCGGTGGCCATGGCGTGCGAGGCCGCAGTCACCAGAACGCCCATCGGGGCTCCCACGAGCACCTGCGCGGTCACCTGCGTTCCGGTCAGCACCAGGTCGGTGACCTCAGCGCCGAGCCGGGCCTCGATGAAGCCGCGGACCCGGGGATGATACGAGGCGACGGACACGGGTGCCAGAACGATCCGGGAGATCCGCGGAACCGGCAGCAGTACGGTGACCAGCGACGCGGCCAACCCGGCCGATGCCACGGCGGTTGCGGCCAGACTCGCGGCCACGGCATCGTCGTCGCCGGGCAGGGCGCGGACCCGGCGACGCGGTACGTGTGCCAAGGAACCTGCCGCCGATGCCGCCATGCGGGTGGTGCCGACGAGTGCGTCGCCACCGAGCAGTGCGGCACCGACGGCGAATTTGGACAGGGTGATCGGTGCGCTCAACAGGGACATTCGGGGCGAGCCTCCTAACGAGGCAATCCTTCCCGGGCTGGTGCCGTGCTGTCCTGGGCATTTGGGCCCAGGTGGCCGCCGCGATGGACCCGATACGTGGACGCGGGGACATCCGCGTGGCCGTCGCGGACATCCACCGCGGGTGCCGCGTGAGCCGGGTAACTGCGCAGGTCCACGGCCACTTTTTCGCGGTACACTCAGGGGTCAGTCAACAGTGAGGCGGCATCGATGGCGTACCAGAGCGTGCCCGCGCCGACGAGCGCGGAGATCCGTGGCTGGTGCGACCGGTCGCAGATCCCAGGGGACCGGCCCGAACTGTCGGCCACGGCGGCCTTGCTCATCGCGAGCGGATTCCTGACCCCCACCGGGCGTGCCGTGGTGGTGCGAAGGGTGTCGTCGGGTCTGCCGCTGCCCACCCTGCCGTCGGGATTCGGCGAGCTGAGACGGCTGCAACGGGCAATAGTGCAGGCCGAGAATCAGACCGCCAACCCGATGATGCCCGGTGTGGTGTCGGCGGTGATGCGCAACCGGGTGAACGGTCTGCACCGCAAACGCGAGGAGGCACGCAAGACCGTCGTCGGCGCGAAAGGGGTGTTCGCCGGCAGCACCCGGGCGATCCGGCGCGAACAGCGCGAGAACATCTACCTCGAGATCGACGAGCGCGAACGGCTGTTCGGCGGGCTGTTGTACACGCCCACACCCAACGTCGCCACGAACCGCTCGATGCGGCAGGCCGGTGGTGCGGCCGTCGGCAAGATTGTCGGGCTGGTGGGGCAGGTGGCCTCACGCAGCGGCAACACGCAGGCAGAACAGTGGGCCGACGAGTTGCTCGGCAGTCCACAGGCCGAGGCCGCCACACCCGGCACCGCGTCGTTCCTCGACGGCTACGAGACGGTCCTGTTCCTCGCCGGACACTTCTACGACCGGATCGTCAACAATCCGGCCTGGCGGTCCGACCATTTCGAACTGCAGCGCACCCAGGTGAACCTGCACGCCGAACTCGCCGAGATCTCCTCCGACGTGATCGCGTTGCGGGCGGTGCGGATAGACCTCGACCGCGCCAAGCGGCGCGGCGGCTTCGACAAGGAGTTCGCGCAGCAGATCGACAAGCGCGAGGAAGCATTGCGGCCGGTGTGGAGTGAACTGATCGATCGCGTGCAGGCACTCGGCGGGGTGGCACATGTGGTGGAGTCGGCGGCCATCGAGCTGCAGATCCTCGATGAGTACAACCGGGCCGCGACCATCGATGACCGCATCGACGCCCTCATCTCCCGCTCGGGTGATCGGGAGGTGTCGGTGGACAACTCCAAACGGCTCACCGAACAGGTGCGCAGCGGCGAGGAGAACCTCCGGATCTATCGGGATGTGTTGCAAGGCAATATTTCCCGGCTATCTCCGGTGACCTCCATTCAACTCCCGGAACGATATGAACCCGACCGGTGACCCGCGTTCAGAATCCTGGGATTCGTGCATGAAATCAAAGATATGAATTGTTGAAGGAAACCTCGATGTCCACGCGGAAGACCCCCTGTGAGAATCGGCCGACGGTCGGTAGGATCGGGCGTCGTTCCGGTACACGGGGGGAAACAGTGAAGAAGCTACGAGGCCTGACAGTCCTGGTCAGTGTCGTCGTCATCGCGTTGTTGACCGTTCCCACGGCGGCGCACGCCGACAGGAACCCAGCGGCGCATGCCGCGCGGCAGAAGGTCGCACGCATCACCAATCTGGCCGACATCGGTCCCCTGCGCACCGACCTCTGGGTGTACTCGCCGTCCAATCACAAGAAGATGAAGGTCAACGTCCTGACCCCGGCCAACTCCACCGGCCCCCGATCGGTGGTGTACATGCTCGACGGTGCCGACGCCGGCGCCGATGTCAGCGACTGGATCACCAAAGGCCGCGCGGGCCGGTTCTTCGCCAACAAGAACGTGACCGTCGTGCTGCCGGCAGGCGGCAAGGGCACCTTCTACACCAACTGGCGCAGTCGTGACCCCAACCTCGGTAAACCGCAGTGGGAAACCTTCCTCACCGAAGAACTGCCCCCGCTGATCGACAAGGAGTTCAACGGCACCGGCCGCAACGCCATCGTCGGGCTCTCCATGGGTGGGCAGGCCGCGCTCGCGCTCGCCGCGCGCTTCCCCAAGCTGTACACCGGTGTCGCATCCCTGAGCGGCTGCCCCGAAGTGTACGAGCCCGCCAACCAGGCGTACGTGCACACCACCGTGGCCAATGCCGGCGGCAACGCCATCAATATGTGGGGTCCGCCGCGCTCACCGGCCTGGAAGGCCCACGATCCCGGTACCAGGCTCGATAAGTTGCGCGGCAAGAACATCTACCTGTCGTCGGGGTCGGGTCTGGCCGGCCCGCTGGACCTGATGCGCAAGGTCGACCCCGAGGAAGGAACCCGGCAGTCGGTGACCGCCAGCGCGTCGGCCCTCGAACTCGGTGCGTGGCGCTGCTCCATCAACTTCGCCCTCGAACTGCGCAAGGCGCGTATCCCGTTCACCGACGGCCTGCGCCTCGTCGGCACCCACTACTGGGGCTACTGGGAGCAGGACCTGCCCCGCATGTGGCCCACCATCGCCCAGGGTCTGTAGACACCACCCGTCGCCTTGCGGCTCGTCACACCTCAACCAGCGGTTTTGGCGAATCTCTCCGCGAACGCCAGGAAGGCGTCGTTCTCCTGTGGGGTGGTGACCGTGACGCGTACGCCCGCATCGGCGAACGGGCGGATCACGATCTTGCTGTCGATTGCCTGCGCGGCGAAGTCGACGGCGGACTCGCCCAGGTCGAGCCACACGAAATTGGCCTGCGTATCGGGGACCCGGTAGCCGAGCTCACGCAACCGGGCGGTCACCCGGGTTCGTTCGGCGACGACGGTGTCGGTGCGGGTCAGCAGCTCGTCGTCGGCGGCCAGGCAGGCGATTGCGGCACGCTGCGAGAGCGAGGTGACCGAGAACGGGACGTGCACCTTGCGTAGTGCGGTCACCACCTGCGGGGCGGCGACCGCGTAACCCACACGCAGGCCGGCCAGGCCGTATGCCTTCGAGAAGGTGCGCAGCACCACCAGGTTGGCGAACTCGCGCCGCAACTCGAGTGCGTCGTATGCCTGTGCGGGACCGAGCCGCATGTACTCGAAGTACGCCTCGTCGAGGGCGACCACCACATCCGAGGGCACTTTCTGCAGGAACGTGCGCAGGTCATCGGCATCGACGACGGTGCCGGTCGGATTGTTCGGATTGCACACGAAGATCAGGCGCGTCCGGTCGGTGACGGCCGCGGCCATCGCGTCGAGGTCATAGACGTGGTCGCCGGTCAGCGGCACGGGTACCGGGGTGGCGTGCACCGCACGGGTGGCCAGCGGATAGGTCTCGAACGAGCGCCAGCCGAACACCACCTCGTCACCCGGCTCACACGTGACCAGGATCAGATTCTGGCACAGGATCACCGACCCGCAGCCCACCTGCACCTCGTCCTCGGTCACGCCGAGCTTCTTGGCCAGCGTCGCCGTCAGTTCGACGATCGCGTTGTCGGGGTAGCGATTGACCGATGCGGCGGCGTCGGCGATGGCCTCGACGACGCTCGGCAACGGACCGTCGGTCACCTCGTTACTGGCCAGCTTGATCGCGCCCGGGAAGGTCTTTCCGGGTACGTAGGCGGGCAGGTTGTCGAGATCGGGGCGGATGCGCAAGGTCACGCCCACAACTGTAGGCCGCTGCGGCCGACATGCTGCGCCGACACCCGAATTCCGTGTTGACCAGCCGGTTTGCACCGTCGCGGGCAGTGTGTGTAACCTTTGCTCTCGGCAGTTCGAAAGGACTTCGCCAGGAGGCGTGCCAGAGCGGCCGAATGGGATTCACTGCTAATGAATTGTCCCGCTAAAACGGGACCGGAGGTTCAAATCCTCTCGCCTCCGCCACGTCACGGTCGTAAGACTGCGACGACAACTGAATAGCACGCGCCCGTAGCTCAACGGATAGAGCATCTGACTACGGATCAGAAGGTTTGGGGTTCGAATCCCTACGGGCGCAC